>CAKSUE010000113.1 GCA_934501135.1 uncultured Eubacteriales bacterium
ACATACCTTTTTTTCTTTCAAATCCATCAAAATTAGGATCTACTAATGTTCTTGTTATTTCTCTTGCTCTATCTGGTCTGAAATTAAAGAATATAACTGAGTCATTACTTTTTATATTTGAGTTATCGCAACAAACTACAGGTACTACAAACTCATCTGTTATACCTTCGTCATAAGATGCTTGAACGGCGCCGGAAGGAGAATCACAATGTTTTCCTTCTCCAAATACCATAGCATCGTAAGCTTTTTGGACTCTTTCCCATCTGTTATCTCTATCCATAGCATAGTATCTGCCCATTACCGTGGCGATTTTTCCAATACCAATTTCTTTGATTTTATTTTCACACTCAACTATAAAGTTTTTTCCAGAGATAGGAGCAACGTCACGGCCATCTAAAAATGCATGGATATAAACGTTTTTAATACCTTTTCTCTTTGCAAGATCTATTAACGCATATAGATGACTATTATGGCTATGGACTCCACCATTTGATAACAATCCTATAAGATGTAACGAGCTGTTATGCTTTTTAACATTTTCCAAAGCCTTATTAAACTCAGGGTTTTCAAAGAAGCTAGAGTCTTCAATAGACTTTGTTATTCTGGTAAGTTCCTGATATACCACTCTTCCAGCGCCAATATTAGTATGACCTACTTCGGAATTTCCCATTTGTCCTTCAGGGAGTCCAACATTTAGTCCGGATGCACCTATAGACGTAATAGGATTTTGGGAGAATATTTTGTCTATATTGGGTGTATTAGCAGCAGCAATGGCATTGCCTTTTTTTTCAGCAATTCCAAAACCATCAAGAATCATTAATAACAATGGCTTTTTCATAGTTTCTCCTTTATTACAATACCTAATTTGAATTTATCTGCTTGCAGATTCTACTATAGAAGCAAAGTCATTAGCTTTAAGAGATGCTCCTCCTATAAGGCCACCATCTATATCAGGTTGACTTAATAATTCATCTGCATTAGAAGCATTCATTGATCCACCATATTGGATTATAATGTTTTCGGCACATGTTGTATCATATAAGGCTGAAATGACATCACGAATAACTTTGCAAACTTCATTGGCTTGCTCAGCAGTTGCCGTTTTGCCGGTTCCTATTGCCCATACAGGTTCATATGCAATAATAATATTAGACAATTCTTTCTTAGATATTCCTTTAAGAGCAATTTTTGTTTGCATTGATACAATTTCATTAGTTATACCTTGCTCTCTCTGTTCTAGGTATTCACCTACGCATAATATAACATTAAGCCCTGAATTAATCGCAGCTTTTAAACGTTTATTAACAGTCTCATCAGTTTCGCCAAAGTATGTTCTTCTTTCGCTATGACCTATAATTACATACTTTACGCCCATAGAAGTTAACATATCTGCAGAGATTTCACCGGTAAAAGCACCGCTTTTTTCCCAGTGACAATTTTCAGCACCCACTTTAATATTTGTGCCTTTTGTTGCTTCTAGTGCCATGTGCAAATCTACATATGGCACACATGTTATTACTGAACAGTTGGCGTTTTTAACTAATGGAATCATTTC
This sequence comes from uncultured Eubacteriales bacterium, assembly GCA_934501135.1. Classification (GTDB taxonomy): domain Bacteria; phylum Bacillota; class Clostridia; order Oscillospirales; family Acutalibacteraceae; genus HGM12814. The sequence continues at coordinate 1,556 of CAKSUE010000113.1, forward strand.
GTCAATTAAGATTTTCGTCTCCTCCGGGGTTTTGTTCATTTTCCAGTTGCCTGCTATTATTTTGTTCCTCATAAGCTGTGACTCTCCTATTATTCTTTTTTATTATTATAAAAGCTATAATAATAGCTATTACTTTGAAGAGTAAATAAATTCCTATAAAACCAAATGTTGCAACAGAGAAATTTCTAATGTTGCTAACACTATTATTACTGTTTGTTAATAAAGGAAAATATGTATTTGGTGAAACTAGAGGTGAGTTTTGCAACACTTCAGGTGTATCTGTATAATCAGATGAATAATTTTTAATAGTAAAGGAATCTATCATGTTTTTAATGCTTTCTGACTCTAAAAACTCTTTATTATCTGAAAATAATGTAATATAGTAACAATCACTGCCAGATTTTGTTATATATGTTTCCATATAACCTGTAGCGTCGTCGACTGGAATTTCAATACTATAGTAAAAGCATCTGTAATTATTTTTAGTGAAAGTTGTAACCTCACTGGTTATAGTGGCAGATTCATACTGAGAATAAAAACTTTCTTTGAAAAAGTTAAGATTTTTTTCAGAAAGGTCAAAATCCAACATATTATTTCTATAAACTATGTCTAATTCACAGTTTTCGTTTTCAGCGCTTACAAAGGTAGATATGAAATCTTGTGTGTCGCCTTCATCTTGCAAAACAAGTGAATCTGGAATGTCAATGTCATACTGGTCTGTTGAATAAGCGAATGAAATTAAGTTTACGCTTGCAAGGATAAGCGTTAAACAAATCATTGAAGTAATTTTTTTAATCATTATTATATCTCCCCTCATGTAGCCTATTTTTTAATCAAATAGGCTTTATTATTTTGTCTTTTAAATAGTACTATATGAATAATTATTTATCTAATAAATAATCGATAATAGGAAGAACTTTTCCTTTTAAAAAGGCTAAAGATGTTCTGCCGCCGGTTGAGACATGTGTTATTTTATGCGTGAAATCTAATTTCTCAACATCTGCTGAAGAATCTTCTTTGCATAAAATTTAGATTTCATAGATTAAAATGAATAATCTGCAATAGTAAATGAATTTATAATGTCTTTGGTACTTTCTAATTCTAAAAGTTCTTTTTTATCAGAAACTAAGGTAATAAAATAATAATCGATACCAGATTTTGTTACGTATGTTTCCATATAATCTACAGTATCGCAGAATGGAATTTCCATATCATAGTGGAAGCATTTGTAATTATTTTTGGTGAAAGTTGTAATCTCACTAGTTACAGTTGTAGGTGTATACTCAGGTTTAAAGATTTGCATGAAAACTCCAAGGTTTTCTTCAGAAATATCAAAACTCAATACGTCTTCTCTAAAAACTATATATATTTCGAAGTTTTCGTTTTCAGCACTTACAAAGGAAGATATATAATCTTGTGTATCATTTTCGTCTCGAGGAATAAATGAATCTGGGATCTCAATGTCATATTGACCTGTTGAATAAGCGAATGAAGTAGAGTTTACAGTTGCAAGGATAAGTGTTAAACAAATCATTGAAATAAACTTTTTAATCATTTCTATAATTCCCCTTATGTAGTCCATTTTTAAACAAAATGGACTTTATTATTTGTTTTACCCTTTAAATAGCACTATATGAATAATTATTTATCTAATAAACAATCGATACCTGGAAGAACTTTTCCTTCTAAGAACATTAAAGATGCTCCGCCGCCAGTTGATATATGAGTCATTTTATCTGCAAAACCTAATTTTTCAACAGCTGCTGCGGAATCTCCTCCGCCAATAATTGAAATTGCACCGCTATCTGCAACCGCCTTTGCTATTTCATTTGTTCCAAATGCGAAGTTGTCCCATTCTGATACACCCATAGGACCGTTCCATACTACAGTTCCGGCTCCCTTTATTGCTTCAGAGAACATTTTAGCTGTCTTAGGCCCAATATCAAGTCCCATCCAACCTTGTGGAATTTTATCGGAATCAACTACTTTTGCTTCAGTATTTGGATCATACTCAAGGCCAACCTTATTATCTACAGGAATAAGAAATTTCATATTTTTCTCTTTTGCTTTTGCCATCATATCTTTAGCAAGGCTAACTTTATCACTTTCGCAAATGGAGGTACCAATTGAATAACCTAAAGCATTCATGAAAGTATAAGCCATTCCGCCGCCTATAATTAAAGTATCAACTTTATCTAATAAATTATTTATAACACCTATTTTATCGGATACTTTAGCGCCACCTAAGATTGCAACAAAAGGTCTTTTTGGGTTTGACAAAGCATTTCCCATAACTGAAATTTCTTTTTGAATTAAATAACCACAAACAGCAGGTAAATATTTAGCAATGCCTGCGGTTGAAGCGTGGGCTCTGTGTGCAGT
>CAKSUE010000114.1 GCA_934501135.1 uncultured Eubacteriales bacterium
CTTAAAACAACTGCTTCCCACTGCTTATACGTCGGACTGTTATGCCGTAAGTCAACAGCTACATCTAGCACTGCACCACGTACACAACGTACTAATTTTGCCTGCGCCTTATCACCCTTTTGAAAATGGATGCCACGCAGAGTTCCCTTTACTGTGCTCAAGGAATGGTTATCCTGTACAAAGTTATAGAACAAACCAGCTTCTTCCATTTTTTTCTGACTCCAGCTCTCCATGAAAAAGCCTCTATTGTCGCCAAAAACATCAGGAGTAATAATGACTACACCTGCTAATTTAGTGTTTTCTATCTTCATATTTACAGCACTTCCTTAGTATTGAATTTTCCCGTCTGCCACCTTTTGCAGATATTGCCCATAAGGAGACTTACCATAAGCCTTTGCAGACTCAAGCAGTTGCTCCTTAGTGATCCACCCATTATTATAAGAAATCTCTTCCAATACTGCAATAGGAATTCCAGCGTTCTCCTGCACTGCTTTAACAAAATCTGCCGCTTCGTTAAGGCTGGCAACGGTTCCTGTATCAAGCCATGCATAGCCACGACCAAGAGTTACAACGGAAAGGTTATCGTTTTCTAGATAAATTTTATTTAAGTCAGTTATTTCTAACTCGCCACGAGCAGACGGCTGCAAGCTCTTTGCATATTCGCAGACCTTTTCATCGTAGAAATATAAGCCAGTTACTGCATAATTGCTCTTAGGCTGCGCAGGTTTTTCTTCTAATGATACCGCCTTGCCATATTTGTCAAATTCCACTACGCCGAAGCGCTCCGGATCATTGACATAATAGCCAAAAACTGTTGCACCTTCAGCATTCGCCACAGCCTTTTGCAGATGCTGCGTCATGCCTGCGCCATAGAAAATGTTGTCGCCAAGAATCATAGCGCACTTGTCACCAGCTATGAACTCTTCGCCAAGAATGAAAGCCTGCGCCAAGCCATCCGGAGACGGCTGTACCTTGTAGCTAAGATTGATACCATATCTGCTACCATCACCAAGAAGACGCTCAAAGTTTGGTAAATCTTGTGGTGTAGAAATAATAAGGATGTCCTTAATGCCAGCGAGCATCAATGTTGACAGCGGATAAAAAATCATTGGCTTGTCATAAATCGGCAAAAGCTGCTTGCTTGTGACCATAGTTATAGGATATAAACGTGTGCCGGAGCCTCCGGCAAGAATAATACCTTTCATAAATTACCTCTTCGTTTTGTTATGATGAATATTTTTGTAATTTATCATTGTAAGTTATTTAATATTTATGATACTTTTTGTTTTTCATTAATATTATCTTAATTTAAACTGATACTTCTTCTCCCTTAATCTAAAAGCTTCAGTACCACCTTCCAACAATTCACACACATGCTCACGTATACCCTTACTCAATAAAACTGAGTCTTTATCATTGTTAAAACTATCTTCTAATGCACCTGAATAATAAGCAAATTTTACACGATCAGGATTTAAAGAATTATTTCCTTGCTGATTTGCAACTATTACTTCCTCAGCATCAGCACCTACTACAATATTAGGGTTATGAGTCACTAAAATTATTTGTCGATTAACTTTTTTATTGCGTAAATAAGTTACTAATTCTTCATAAATAGCACGATTATCTAAATCATCTTCAGGTTGGTCAATTAAAATAGGGAAATCATTATTACTAAAATCCAATAACAATCTCAAAATAACAAAAGCAATTTTACCTTCAGACATTTCTCGTAAATTGTCATCTTGATATTGAATATTATATTGAATATCAAAAAAGGATGTGGTTAATAATTCTTCTATGATATTTCTATTTATAGTAGCCTTTTTTAATTTATACTTATCTTCAGATAAATTAGAGATAACCTTACTTATGTGATCCATAAATTCATCAATGCAGTTATATTGAAATCTAATTACATTTTGATTAGTTATACTATTACTATAAAAATGAGCTTCACAAAAATCATTATATCTATCAACTGCAAATATTACCCTTGGTTCTATAATAAGATTATCATTTTTAACACAAATATCAGTGCAGAATCTTTTTCTTATTAAATAGAATTCCTTATATAAATTTATTATTTCGGCAATTGCTTTTCTATATTTTTCATTAAATTCATCTTTTTCACTTTCTTTTTGCTTAATCTCTTCTAATCGCATTTTCTGCTTATGATATTTATCTTGTAATTGAACGTAGGAACTATGTTGTTTTATTTTTTCTCTAAGTCCTTTATATTCAATGTTATTTAAAATACTTTCTTTTTCTCTTTTGTAAATTTCGATTTTCTCATCTAATTCTTTAGCAACTTTATCTATTGCATTATTCCAAGTTTCGTTTGCTTTTCGTGATATATCATTATAAACATTTAATAATTCAATACTAACAGAACCATTGAAAAGCAAATCTATATCTTCTTCTAAACTTGTATTCGTAAAAGGTTCCCTAAATTTATTGAGAGACTGCAACGCCTCCAAATTACTTTCTGCTAAAGTCTTGGATTCAGAATACGAATCTATTTTGGATTTAAAGACTTCAAATTTTTGCCTTTCTTCATCAGTCAAGCTTAAATCTAATTCAAGTTTTTGTAACTCATCAGATATCTCACTCAATTCTTTTTCTAGCCCTAATTTATTTCCTAATGCCTGTAATTCAGTTTCAAGATCAACCAATTTACTTTTCCATGAAAAACTGACATCAATTTTTGTTCGAAGCTTCAATTTTAAATCCTTTATATCGGCCTCCATCTTTTTTATAGTACTAGCTTTTTGAGTATCTTCATAAAATAATCGCTCAATTATTCTTGTTATTTGAGATGGATCGCTTGCTATATCATTAATATAATTTTGTGGAAAATAATCTATTTTCCTACGTCCTATCTCATTTTCATCCATCCATGATAAAACCATATCCTTAGAAATTTCATTGATAAACTGGTTATATTCATTTTTGTCTTTTTTAAATTCCTTATTATATCCACTTAATTTAGCAACACACGCTAATAAAATAGATTTTCCAGAGGAACGACCACCAATTATCGTGTTCAATCCTTTATTAAAAGGTATTTCCTGTTCTCCAAAGTATTTATTATTTATTTTTATAGATTTTATACATAAATAATCGCTTTTTTCTTCTGGATTTCTTTCTTGTAATTTTACACGTGTTTCTGGTTCAAAAATAATTTGACGTAATCCATCAAAATGAGGCTCTGCCTTAATCCAAGTAAATTTAGTTCCTATTTTATCTACCTCATGAGCATCCGAAGCCATTATGGCAACTTTATTAAATTGTTTAATATAAAAACTAGAATCTTGAGGATTTGGAACTTCGCATATATCAATGTATTCTTGCATTAATTCAACTTTTAAGGTTCCTAACGCATCTTTTAGCTCTGTTCCATTCTTCTTCGCATGCCGCATATCTTCAATAGACGATTTTTTGCTTCCAGCATGTACGCTTACAAGTCCACCATATTTATGTATTAAATTCGCAGCTATTTTAAAATCTACCTGTTTTAAAAAGATTCCTTTATGAAATAAGCTATCATCATCTCCTTTTTCTCCATTTCTTCTAGCTGTCGCAATAATCTCGCTTCTCGATAAATTTAAAACACATAGAATTTGTTCGTCTAAAACCTCTTGTGTCAACTTTTGTCCATCAAATTCATCAGGGAAAAGTCCTATCATGTGAACTGATTTCTGTCCATATTCCGTTCTAAATTCTATCCCTGCTATTACAGTAATACCACTTTCCTTACCTAATTGTATATTACGATTAAATTGCCACATCTTCACGGTAAAACTGCCACAGTACAACGGCAAAACTGCCACACTAAAAACGGTACTGCCACGCTGAGCAATTT
>CAKSUE010000115.1 GCA_934501135.1 uncultured Eubacteriales bacterium
CTATTAAAGTTCCCGTTACTATTTCTATAATCAACTATTCTACCTGCAATAGCGTCACCAATACCAGATAAATTTGAATTTGCCAGTTCCTCCACGGAAGCTGTATTTATATTAACCAAACCGTTAGAGGTATTACTTACATTTGCACCACTTGGTTCATACTCTTCTGTCGCTTCGATATTTTCCTCTAATGTTGCACTACTTGTATTTTCAGAATCTTTATCAACATAAATAACAGTCGGCTCACTAACATCAGGTACGAAAAACGCATTATAGCCAATAATAAACGCGCAGAAAATAATAGCAACAGCAATTAATATTCTTTCATGAGATATTTGCTCGTCCAATAAATATACCTCCTTTTATAAAAATCCATTTTTATTCTACATCAACATTACATATTTGTAAATATATTTAACTATTTTATAGTATACATTCATTATTATGTATTTTTTATATAATTATTATAATATTTTATACAACCCAAATAAACATTAAATTTAATCATTGAAGTTTTCTCATTTATTGGGTACAATATATTGGAAAAGTATAATACTTAATATAGAATAATGTAGGTGATAAATTGTACAATTTTTATAAAAAGAAATGTTCATATTGTAAAAAAAAGTTCGATGACGAAAATGAAGTTGTTGTTTGTCCAAAGTGTGGAAATCCTTTTCATAGAAGTTGTTATGAGAAAGTCGGGCATTGTGATCATATTAAAGAAGACAATGAATCTGAAGAACAGACCGAAGAAAATGATGCTAGTCTGAAAGCTTGCCCTAAATGCGGACATAAAAATCCAGAAAATGTTATATTCTGTGAAAAGTGCGGAAATGAATTCTTTTATTTTAATGGAGCCGGAACTGAAAAAAACAGTCAAAATAGTGATCCTAATATACCGTTTCCTTTTACGTTTGATCCTTTAAATGATATTGATAAAAACGGAAATATAGGAGATATAAAAGTTAAAGACATATCAGAATATGTTCAAGTAAACGTGCCTTATTATCTAATTGTATTCAATAGACTAAACAAATTTAAACAAAATAAATTTAATTTTTCTGCTTTCTTATTTACTGGTGGATGGCTTTTGTGTAGAAAAAATTATTTATTGGGTAGTATTATAACTTTTATAGTTGCTGTATCGTCTATAGTTTCTAATTATATTTCATATTTCTATTATAATGATATACTAAAAGAATTATCTGCAATATTAGGTGTTAATCTGTTATCTATTAACAGCACAATTAAACCTATGCAATTATTTAATGCAGTGTATCAATTATCTCCGATGAAAATATTTTTATTTGTACTTCCTTTAATATTAGAAATAATCAAATGGGTAATTATGTTCTTTGTAGGGCTTAACGCTAATAAGATATATTTTAAGCAGGTTAGCACACAAATAGAAAAAATTAAAGCAACATCTAAATCTGAACAGGAATATAAAGATAATTTAAAAACTAATGGTGGTATCAACACCCCACTCACAATATGTCTAATAGTATGTTATTTAATATTAAATTGGTTACCACGATTTTTAGTTATATAAAATCAAGGAGGATTTAAATGAAAAAAGTTACAAAGGCTGTTATTCCAGCAGCAGGATTAGGTACCAGGGTTCTCCCTGCAACAAAGGCTATGCCAAAAGAAATGCTTACAATTGTTGATAAACCTGCCATTCAGTATATTGTAGAGGAGGCTGTTGAGTCTGGTATTACTGATATTTTAATAATAACCAATAGAGGTAAAGGAGTTATTGAAGATCATTTCGATAGGGCGCCGGAATTAGAAGAAAGACTTTTAGCATCCGGTAAAAATGACATGTATGATGAAGTAGTAAATATATCAAAACTTGCTAACATATATTTTATTAGGCAAAAAGAGACAAAAGGATTAGGGCATGCAGTTAATTGTGCTCGCTCCTTCGTAGGTAATGAGCCATTTGCTGTTATGTATGGTGATGATGTTATCATTGGTGAAGATCCAGCATGTAAACAGCTAATAAGAACATATGAAGAAACTGGCCTTGGTGTTTTGGGAATTAAATCTGTTCCTGAAAATGACATATATAAATATAGCTCGTTAAAAGTTAAAAATGTCCATGATAATATCTTTAAATGTACAGATATGATAGAAAAACCATCTACCCCAGATAAGGTCATGTCTTTGTATTCAATTTTAGGACGGTGTGTGTTAACTCCCGATATATTCGATATATTAGATAATACGCTTCCTGGTTCAGGAGGAGAAATTCAGCTTACTGATGCTATGTGCACACTAGCTAGAACTAAAGGTATGATGGGAGTAGATTTCACGGGTAAACGCTATGATATGGGTAATAAACTTGGAATTATGCAAGCCGCTGTAGAAGTAGCATTAAATCATAAGGAGATTGGACCCTCATTTAAAAAATATTTAAAAGAATTTGTGAATAACTTATAAAAATAGTCTCAGAAAAACTGAGACTATTTTTATTATTCACAATAAAATATTGATATGTTAATAAAAAAAGTATATAATTTATTATATATTTGTAAAACGATAGGAGGTTCTTGTATGGCATCAAAACTCAATAGTCTTGGTATGCTTGGTATGAATGCTTTTCTTGTTGAGGTCGAAACCGATTTATCAAAAGGTATTCCTTCATTTGACATTGTAGGATTACCCGATACATCTGTAAAAGAATCACGAGATCGTGTAAGGGCATCAATCAAAAATTGTGGATTTGAATTTCCTATTAGTCGTATAACGGTAAATCTTGCACCTGCTGATGTAAAAAAGGTTGGATCTATATACGATCTTCCTATTTTATTATCAATTTTAAAGGCAAGCGATCAAATAACATGTAATTTATCTGATTCCATATTTATAGGTGAATTATCTTTAAATGGCGATTTACGCCATATTAACGGAGTCTTACCAATGACAATATTCGCAAAGGAATTAGGATTTAAAAATATATACATTCCCTATGAAAACGCATTAGAGGCTGCAGTTGTAGCTGGTATAAATGTTTTCCCTATCAAAAATATTAACGAGCTCCTTGACCATATTCTAGACTTAAAAAGACTTGAGCCAGCTACCCCATCTAAAAATATTAATCAAAATAAAGATACTATCTTAGATTTCTCGCAAGTATGCGGTCAATTTGAGGCCAAAAGAGCATTAGAGGTTGCTGCTGCTGGAGGTCATAATCTAATATTAATAGGACCACCCGGGTCTGGAAAAAGTATGTTAGCCAAAAGGATTCCCACTATACTTCCAGAAATGACGTTCGAAGAAAAAATAGAAACCACAAAAATATATTCAATTGCAGGATTGCTTCCCAATAATGTACCTCTTATAGAGGAAAGGCCTATTAGATCTCCACATCATACAATATCCTCCAACGGTTTATCTGGTGGAGGAAGAATCCCTAAACCAGGCGAGATTTCTCTTGCCCATAATGGTGTTTTGTTTTTAGATGAGCTTCCTGAATTCTCAAAAGTTGCGTTGGAAATATTAAGGCAACCGTTAGAGGATGGTGTAATAACTATATCCAGAGTTAATTGTACTCTCACTTACCCATGCTCAATTATGATGGTTGCTGCAATGAACCCTTGTCCTTGTGGATATTATGGACATCCAACTAGACAGTGCATATGCAGGCCCAGTGCAGTGTCTAGGTATTTATCTAGAATATCTGGTCCACTCTTAGATAGACTAGATATACATGTTGAGGTGCCTCCCGTAAATTTTCATGATCTCTCTGTAAATGCAACATATGAATCATCAAGCACAATTAAAGAGCGAGTCAACGCTGCAAGACTAATTCAAAAC
>CAKSUE010000116.1 GCA_934501135.1 uncultured Eubacteriales bacterium
GCTCATCCGGAAGGATATGAGGTAATGGAAGACGTTGAAAAGGTAGCAATAGAAAATGCAAAAAAATCGGGCGGATCTTTTACGAAAACTAATAATATGGCAGAAGCCTTTGAAAATGCAGATATAGTTTATCCTAAAAGTTGGGCACCTTTTAAAGCTATGAAGAAACGCACAGAGCTTTATGGAAACGGTGATCTAGAAGGAATTAAAGAACTTGAAAAAGAACTTCTTAAAGAGAATTCTAAACATAAAGATTGGGAATGCACAGAAGAAATGATGAAAAAAACCAAGGACGGAAAAGCGCTTTATTTGCATTGTCTTCCTGCAGATATTTCGGGAGTTAGTTGTGAAAAGGGTGAAGTAGAGTCTTCAGTTTTTGATAGATACAGGGCTCCATTATATAAAGAGGCAAGTTATAAACCATATATAATAGCAGCGATGATGTTTTTAAGCAAATTTGATAATCCATGCGAAATACTTAATAAACTTTATAAAGAGAAGAAAGAACGAAAGAAAAAATAAAAACATATAAGTATGTTGAAGAAGGCGGGGGTATATGGTAAGATTTAGTAACCATATGCCCTTGTGGAATTTAATGTAACATAATTTGAAAGGTTGCTAGTGGTTACAATGAAAAAAAGAATAGTATTAGCGCTAGGTGGAAACGCGTTAGGAAATAATTTACCAGAACAGATGGCTGCCGTGAAGAAAACTGCTAAAGCTATTGCAGATTTAGTTGAAGATGGTTATGAGGTATTGGTTACTCACGGTAATGGACCTCAGGTTGGTAATATTAATTTAGCAATGGGTGAGCTACATAAAATATATCCCAGTGATCCGTTAACGCCGCTATCAGTTTGTGTAGCAATGAGCCAAGGATATATTGGCTATGACCTTCAAAATGCCTTAAGAGAAGAATTATTAAATAGAGGTATAAATAAATCGGTATCAACTATAATAACTCAAGTTTGTGTAGACGAAAATGATGAAGCATTTAATAATCCAACAAAACCTATAGGTAAATTTCTTACAAAAGAAGAAGCAGATGAATTAATAGCTAATGGAGAAAATGTAATATCAGACGCAGGCAGGGGCTATAGAAGAGTTGTAGCATCTCCTAAGCCTGTTGATATAATTGAAATAGATACAATAAGAACTTTATTGTCGGCTGGCCAAATTGTAATAGCCGGAGGAGGTGGCGGGATACCTGTTGTAAAGAAGGGAAACCATCTAAAAGGTGTTGGCGCAGTAATAGATAAAGATTTTGTTAGCGCTAAAATTGCCGAACTCATTAATGCAGATACATTAGTTATACTAACAGCGGTAGAAAAGGTGGCTATTAATTTCGGAAAGCCAAATGAAGTTTGGTTAGATAGCTTATCTGTAGACCAAGCAGAAAAATATATGAGTGAAGGTCAATTTGCAAAAGGATCAATGCTTCCAAAGGTTCAGGCAGCTGTATTATTTGCAAAGCTAGGAGATAAAAAGAGGTCATTAATTACATTACTTCAGAAAGCTAAAGATGGTCTAAATGGTAGGACGGGTACAGTTATTAGTTGTAAAGAAAGGTAAGGAAAAAATTAATGAACAACTTTGTTTTAAAAGGAAATATTATTTATACGCCTAGCTTTGGGAAACTTAAACTATATGAAAATAGTTTTTTGGTTTGTGAAAATGATTTGGTACAGGGCGTATATAATGAGTTACCTGAGAAGTTTGAGAACTTTAGTTTACTTGATTTTACAGATAAAATAATTATGCCAGGCTTAATAGATGCTCATTTACATGCGCCACAGTTTGCATTTATGGGTATGGGTATGGATTTACAGTTGTTAGAATGGCTAGAAACCTATACTTTTAAAGAGGAATGCAAATACTCTAATTTAGAATACGCTGAAAAAGCTTATGAGTATTTTGTTGAAGAACTTGCAAAATCCTTTACAACAAGAATTTCAGCTTTCTCAACAATACATAAAGATTCTACTATCCTATTAATGGATAAGCTGGAAAAGAGGGGATTTAAAGGATTTGTTGGAAAAGTTAATATGGATACAAATTCTCCATCATATCTTAGCGAATCTACCAATAATTCTATTAGAGATACTATAAGTTTCATAGAAGAAAGTTTATCGAGATTTGATAATGTAAAACCAATTGTTACTCCTAGGTTTGCAATAAATTGCACTGGAGTGCTTCTTGAGAAACTGGGAAATATAGCAGAAGAATATTCTTTGCCGATACAGTCACATCTGTCTGAAAATATTGATGAGATAAAAAGAGTAAAAGAACTATTCCCGTATATTGAATGTTACGCGGATGTTTATAATAAGTTTAATTTATTTAATAGTAAAACACTTATGGCTCATTGTGTGTATCCAGATGAAAAAGAATACAAGCTTATGAGAGATAATAAAGTAACAGCAGTTCATTGTCCAATATCTAATATGAATATTTCAAGTGGAATTGCACCGGTTAGAAAATTACTTGAAAACGGGATAAAGGTAGTTTTAGGTACAGATGTTGCTGCTGGTTCTACACTTTCAATGATTAAGGTTATATTATATACTATCCAAAATTCTAAATTAAAGTATTTGTTTGAAGATAAGCAGGATATGTTTTTGTCACCTGCAGAAGGGTTATTTTTAGCTACAAAAGCAAATGAACATATATTTGGAAAAGTAGGAAGTTTTGAACCGGGATATGAATTCGATGCGGTAGTTATTGATGATAGTCTATTAGGAAATATAGATGGTATAGATCTTACAAATAGGCTTGAAAGAGTAATAAGTAGAGCTATCTTTGAAAATATAAAGGCAAAATTTATATCTGGAAAAAGAATTATATAAGAGTTATATTATAATAGTTGATGCAAAGGGAGGTACTTTATGTCTGTAGGTAAGAGTATAAAAAGGGTTGATGCATATGAGAAGGTTACTGGCGGAGCTAAGTATACAGATGATTTATGTCCAAATAATGCATTAGTTGCAAAAATACTCCATAGTACTATTGCTAATGGATTAGTTAAAAGTATAGATATTTCAGAAGCAGAGGCACTTGAGGGTGTTGAAAAAATTGTTACATGTTTCGATGTTCCCGATATATGTTTTCCAACGGCTGGTCATCCGTGGTCAACTCAAGCTTCGCATCAAGATGTTTCAGATAGAAAGCTTCTTAATCAAAGAGTAAGATTATACGGTGACGATATTGCAGCAGTAATAGCTGATAATGAAGTAACAGCAAATAAGGCTTTAAAATTAATAAAAGTTGAATATGAAGAGTATAAGCCTGTTTTAGATGTATTTGAGGCTATGGAAAAAGATGCATCTATTATACATCCTGAAATAAGAGAATCTAATGTATTAGCACATAGTGATTATGAGTTGGGTAATTATGATGAGGCATTAAAAGAAAAAGGATTATTATTCTTTGAAGATGAATATGAGACACAAATAGTCCAACATTGTCACCTGGAAACACCAGTATCGTACTCATATATGGAGAACGGTAGAATAGTAGTTGTTTCATCAACACAAATACCGCATATTGTTAGAAGAGTTGTAGGTCAGGCTTTAGGGCTTGAGTGGGGGAAAATCAGAGTAATTAAACCATATATAGGTGGTGGATTTGGAAATAAACAGGATATTTTATATGAACCACTAAATGCTTATCTTACAACACAGGTTGGTGGAAGGTGTGTTAAACTCGAGATTTCTAGGGAAGAAACCTTTTCACTGACAAGAGTGAGAC
>CAKSUE010000117.1 GCA_934501135.1 uncultured Eubacteriales bacterium
GCTGTGTACCTGGTTCACCTATAGACTGAGCAGCAATTATACCTACTGCCTCACCGACTGTAACAGGCATACCATTAGCAAGGTTAGATCCGTAACATTTTTTGCATACGCCCTGTTTTGACCTGCAACCAAGAATAGAACGTATAGATATTTTTTCTACACCTGAGCCAGTAATTATATCAGCATCTTTATCATCCATCATTTTGTCTTTAGATACTAATACTTTTCCTGTTTTCTTATCCACAAAGTCTTCGCATAGATATCTTCCTATTAAGCGTTCATGTAACGATTCAATAATTTCTTTGCCGTCACGGATCTCAAATACCTCTATTCCTTCATGTGCTCCGCAGTCATCTTCACGGATTATAACGTCCTGAGATACATCTACCAAACGTCTTGTAAGATATCCTGAGTCTGCAGTTCTAAGGGCAGTATCTGCAAGACCTTTTCTTGCACCACGTGATGAAATAAAGTACTCTAATATATTCAATCCTTCACGGTAATTTGCTCTAATTGGAATTTCAATTGTTTTACCTGATGTGTTTGCAATTAGACCACGCATACCGGCTAACTGACGGATCTGGCTCATAGAACCACGAGCTCCAGAATCTGCCATCATAAATATTGGGTTATATTGGTCTAAATTACTTTGAAGTTCTGAGGTTACATCATTTGTAGCTTTCTCCCAAATTTTTAGTACATGAGCATAACGCTCTTCATTAGATACCAAACCTCTTCTAAATTGTTTGCTGATTTTGTCTATTTTCTGTTCTGCTTCAGCAATTATCTCTTTTTTTGTTGGCGGTATAACTGCATCGCACACTGCTACTGTTATAGCACCTTTTGTTGAATATTTAAATCCTTGAGACTTTATATCATCTAAAACTTCAGAGGTTTTTTGTGTACCGTGAACTTTAATACATTTATCAATTATCTTTCCTAACTGTTTTTTGCCTGTTAAGAAGTCAATCTCTAATTTAAATGCATTTTCTGGATCACTGCGATCTACAAATCCTAAGTCTTGAGGTATAGGTCTATTAAAGATAATTCTTCCAACCGTTGTATCAATTATTTTAGACTTAATTTCACCATCTATCTCCATAGTTCTTCTTACTTTTATTTTTGCATGAAGTCCTATAACACCTGTATCATACGCCATTAGAGCCTCGTTGAAGTCTCTAAATATTTTTCCTTCTCCTTTTTCGCCGTCTTTATCTAATGTTAAATAATACGAACCTAAGATCATATCCTGTGTTGGAACAGCAACCGGTCTTCCGTCTGAAGGCTTTAATAAGTTTCCTGCGGCAAGCATTAAAAATCTTGCCTCTGCCTGGGCTTCTGCTGATAGAGGAACGTGGACAGCCATTTGGTCACCATCGAAGTCAGCATTATATGCTGTACATACTAAAGGATGAAGCTTTAGTGCTCTTCCTTCTACTAATACAGGTTCAAATGCTTGAATACCTAATCTATGAAGAGTTGGTGCACGGTTAAGTAAAACCGGATGCCCCTTAATAACTATTTCTAATGCATCCCAAACTTCTGGTTTTGCCCTTTCAACAGCTTTACGTGCAGCTTTAATATTTCCTGCAGCTCCTGTTTCAACTAATCTTTTCATTACAAAAGGTTTAAACAATTCTAATGCCATCTCTTTAGGTAAACCACATTGATATATTTTTAGTTCAGGGCCAACAACTATAACTGAACGACCAGAGTAGTCAACACGTTTTCCAAGTAAGTTTTGACGGAAACGTCCTTGTTTACCTTTAAGCATATCTGAAAGAGATTTTAAAGGTCTATTATTAGGGCCTGTAACTGGTCTACCACGTCTTCCATTGTCTATTAATGCATCAACGGCCTCTTGAAGCATTCGTTTCTCGTTTCTTACAATTATATCAGGTGCACCTAAGTCTAGAAGCCTTTTTAATCTATTGTTTCTATTTATTACTCTTCTATATAAATCATTTAAGTCTGAAGTAGCAAAACGGCCACCATCAAGCTGAACCATTGGTCTTATGTCTGGTGGAATAACAGGAATAGCATCTAATATCATCCACTCAGGTTTATTGTCTGATAATCTAAATGATTCCACAACTTCAAGACGTTTTAGTATTCTCACTCTTTTTTGTCCAGAAGCTGTAGTAAGCTCTTCTTTTAGCTGCTCTGACAATAAATCAAGATCCACGTCTTTTAATAGTTGTTTTATGGCTTCAGCACCCATAGATGCTTCAAACTCATCTTCATATTTCTCACGCATATCGCGGTATTCTTTTTCTGTTAAAAACTGCTGTTTAACTAGTTCTCTAGCATTACCAGGATCAGTAACTATATAAAGAGCAAAATATAAAACCTTTTCTAGCATACGTGGTGATATATCTAGTATCAATCCCATTCTTGAAGGAATTCCCTTAAAATACCATATATGGGAAACAGGGGCAGCAAGCTCGATATGCCCCATACGTTCACGTCTAACTTTTGATCGTGTAACTTCAACTCCACAGCGATCACATATTTTACCTTTATATCTGATCCTTTTATATTTACCACAGTGGCACTCCCAGTCCTTCTGCGGACCAAATATTCTCTCGCAGAAAAGTCCGTCTCTCTCAGGCTTTAATGTTCGATAATTTATAGTCTCAGGTTTTTTTACTTCACCATGTGACCATTCTCTTATCTTTTCTGGAGATGCTAGACCTATCTTAATAGATTCAAAAACATTAAATTCCATTTATCAAACCATTCCTCTCCAATTACATTTCACCCTTAGATAGTGAATCAAAATCTAATTCTTCCTCCTGAGAGTCCTCTGCAAAAAAGCTCTTCTCATCAACCATATTGTTTCCATCAGGATCATCCTCTAAAGTGTATCCATCAAGTCCTGTCATTACCTGAGGTTCCTCCAATAATTCTTCTTCTGCAGGAACAAAACCCATATCATCATCGTAAAGATCTTGTTTAAGGTCAATTTCTTCTTCATCTTTATTCAATACCCTAACATCAAGGCCTAATGACTGCAGTTCCTTAATAAGGACCTTAAATGATTCTGGTATTCCAGGTTTCGGGACATTCTGTCCTTTTACGATTGACTCATAAGTTTTAACACGTCCTACAACGTCGTCTGACTTAACTGTCAATATTTCTTGTAGAGTATAGGCTGCTCCATATGCTTCAAGAGCCCAAACCTCCATTTCACCAAAACGCTGTCCACCAAATTGAGCCTTACCTCCAAGTGGCTGTTGTGTTACTAAAGAGTAAGGACCTGTAGATCTTGCATGAATCTTATCGTCAACAAGGTGGTGAAGTTTTAGGTAATACATGTAACCTACTGTTACAGGGTTATCAAAGTACTCTCCGGTTCTGCCATCTTTCAATATGGTTTTACCGTCTCTTCTATATCCTGCCTTTTCAAAGCATTCAAATATATCCTCTTCATGGGCGCCATCAAATACAGGAGTCATTATCTTCCAGCCCAAAGCCTTTGCTGCATAGCCCAAATGAACTTCAAGAACCTGGCCTATATTCATACGTGAAGGCACGCCTAGTGGATTAAGAACTATATCTAAAGGGGTGCCGTCTGGTAAGAATGGCATATCCTCAACAGGTAGAATACGTGAAACAACACCCTTGTTTCCGTGTCTACCAGCCATCTTATCTCCAACAGAAATCTTCCTTTTTTGGGCAATGTATCATCTAACAACTGTATTTACGCCAGGCTGCGGCTCAGCTCTGC
>CAKSUE010000118.1 GCA_934501135.1 uncultured Eubacteriales bacterium
ATGTCTTTGGAGTAGAACCCCCTCTATTTGTTGAATTGTTAATTACAGAAACAGATCCTGGTTTCAAAGGTGATACAGCTACAAATGCTACAAAACCGGCTACTTTAGAAACCGGAGCTGAAATAAAAGTTCCATTATTCATTGAACAAGGAGAATTAATAAGAATTGATACTCGTACTGGTGAATACATGGAAAGAGCATAAAATATTAATAACTATTTAACGGAGGTTTAATTTATGACTATTACAGAAAAAGTTTCTTATTTAAGAGGTCTAACTGAAGGACTTGAATTAGATGAAAATAAAAAAGAGGTAAAGTTGATTTCAGCTATTATAGATTTATTAGATGATATGGCTTTAACTATTTCAGATTTAGAAGAAGGATTTAACAACATGAGTGATCAACTTGATTCAGTTGATGAAGACCTTTACAACTTAGAGGAAGAAGTATATAATTTCAATGATGAAGATTTAGAAGATGAAATGTATTGTGAAGTTACTTGCCCAACATGTAATGAGACAGTTTGCTTATCAGAAGACATGATGCTAAAAGGTGAAATAGATTGTCCAAACTGTGGTGAGAAATTAGAATTTGATTTCGATGACATTTGTTTTGATGATTGTGATTGCGGTTGTGACTGTTCTCATAAACCAGAAAACGAATAAAAATTATATTAATATTATATTTAAAAGGTGCTGTTTTAAAAACAGCACCTTTTTTCTGCAATATAAACTACATAAATTTCTAGTCTCTAACTTCTGCATTAGTATCTCTAAATAGAAGGGATATACACCAAATGGCTGCTAAACCTACTATAGTGTATATTATTCTACTTACAATAGAATCCTGTCCTCCGCATATCCAAGCTACTATATCAAACTGAAATATACCTATTGAGCCCCAGTTAATACCACCTATAATAGCAAGAATTAAGGCTATTTTATCAATCATAATTAAATCCACCTCTTGTTTTTATATTGTACACCTGATTAATTAAATCAAAAATTACTTTTTATAAAAACTCAATAATATTTAAATATGCCCATAAATTAGTCTTAACAAATTTAAAAGGATTATTCATAAAAATTTAAATTGAAACTTTTAAAGCTGTCTCATATAAATCTAAATCAAATTCCTTTTTCATTTCTAATGCTTCAGTTATATCGAAATCAACAATTCTTCCATTTTGCATTGCGACAACTCTTGCACTTTTCCCTTCAGATAGTAATTTAACGGCATGTGCACCCATAGTGCTTGCAACTATCCTATCTCTTAATGTTGGTGAACCGCCTCTTTGAACATGCCCTAAAACAGTTGCCCTTGATTCAATTCCAGTTCTTTGCTCAACCTCTTTAGCTATCTTATCTACGCCTCCAACACCTTCTGCCACTACAATGATAAAATGTTTTTTGCCGGTCATTTGGGTAAATCTTATACGCTTTATAACATCATTCTCTAAATCATATTTAATCTCAGGCACAAGAACAGATGTGGCCCCTACAGCTATACCTGTATTTAAGGCAAGGTCTCCGCATCTTCTACCCATAACCTCAACAACGCTACAACGATCATGAGATTGCGCTGTGTCGCGTATTCTATCTACCATTTCCATTGCAGTATTCATTGCAGTATCAAAACCTATTGTATACTCACTACAACTAATATCATTATCAATAGTCCCAGGGATTCCTATACATGGCACACCTTCATTTGTTAATGCTCTTGCACCTCTGAATGAGCCATCTCCACCAATAACAACTACTCCATCTATTCCTAAACTTTTACATACCTCTATAGCTTTAGCCCTTCCCTCAATTGTTTTAAATTCAGGACTTCTTGCTGTATATATAATAGTTCCTCCACGATGTATAATATCTGAAACACTTCTAAGATTCATCTCAAAAACGTCACCATTTATAAGGCCGTTATATCCACGATGAACACCTATAACACGCATACCGAGTGATATTCCTGATCTAGCAACAGCACGTACAGCCGCATTCATTCCTGGAGCATCTCCACCGCTTGTAAGCACTGCTATTGTTTTTCTATCCATGATACAGCCCCCCAAAATTTATGTATAAATACAATTCTTTTCTAATGGTTATATTATAATTCTATTTTATTTAATAATCAACCAGAAACAAACTTGTTGTAAATTCCGTTAAATACAATTTATCATTTTCTTACAACTATATTCATTTCGCCTAATCTGTTTTTAAGTTCACCAACTAAAACATCATTTATATCTACCCAACAATTCCTTGGCGCTAACATTAATTTTCTTTTATCATTAAAGAAAAAGTAAACTGGAAAATTGCCATCAAATATACTAAGTAATAATCTGGCTCTTTTATACTTTTCTGATTCTTGATTATCTACTTTTATATATAAACCTTTCTTTTGAGAACTTGAAGAATTACTAGTATCTCCATTATTACCAGCAGTTCTCCTTATTTCTTTACTATTTTTATCTGGTGGAGATAAAATATTTTCACAAATAATTTTTACTTCATCATCTTTTAAATTTATTCGTCCATGCACTTCAATTATATTACCTTCAACAATCATGCCTGAATATTCATTCAACACCTTCGGAAATACCACCATTTCAATTGAGGCATTCATATCTTCAATTAATACAAAAGCCATTGTTGAATTATTTCTTGTACTTTTCGTTCTAACCGAAGAAACTATTGCAATAAGAGTAACTGTGCTATCATCTTTATATTTGCTAAACTTTGAGTTATCTGCCTGCAATATGTCGCTAATCTTTGCCATCTTTAGTCTTTCGCAAACTTCTGCATATTCAGACATGGGATGCCCGGATAAATACATACCTGTAGTGCTTTTTTCCATTGAAAGTAGTTCAGTATAACTATATTCAGATAATTTCGGAATATCAATTATTTTTGATGATTCTTGAGAAACTGGATTATCAAAAAAACCAAGTTGCCCTTCTAAATTATTCTTTTTATCTGCATCAAGTCCATCCATTATACTTACCATAACTGTAAGCATTTGCCTTCTATTAGTGTCAAATCCATCTATTGCACCAGCTTTAATAAGACCTTCTATAGATCTTCTATTTATATCTTTACCGTGCATTCTTTTACAAAAATCGTAAAAAGATTTAAATGGACCATTTGCGTTGCGTTCTGATACTAAATTATTTATAACACCAATACCTAAATTTTTGACTGCCAAAAGCCCAAACCTAATATTACCATTATCTGTTACTGTAAAACCTTTTTCACTTTCGTTTATATGAGGAGGTAAAACTTTAATTCCAATACGCTCGCATTCAGATATATATGTGTACACTTTATTAGTATTGTCCAGAACACTAGTAATTAATGCGGCCATATATTCATTAGGATATTTACATTTTAAGTATGCTGTTTGATAAGAAACCATTGCATATGCTGCAGCGTGAGACTTATTAAACGCATATGATGCAAAACTTTCCATTTCATCGAATATATTCGATGCTATACTCTCACTGACTCCTCTTCTTATACAGCCTTCTACTTCTATAACTCCATCTTTTTCCAAACCATATATAAAAATATTTTTTTCTTTTTTCATCACATCTGCTTTTTTCTTTGACATGGCTCGTCTAACAATATCAGCCCTACCTAATGAATAGCCTGCAAGAGTTCTAAAAATTTGCATTACCTGTTCCTGGTAAAC
>CAKSUE010000119.1 GCA_934501135.1 uncultured Eubacteriales bacterium
ATTCTTTAGTTATTCTTGGTGATCATGTTACACTTGAAAGTGGAACAGGTTGTGTTCATACAGCTCCTGGACACGGTGTTGAGGACTTTGAAGTCTGTAAAAATTATCCTGAATTGCCTATTGTTGTGCCTGTCGACAGCAATGGCAAACTGACAGATGAGGCCGGTGAGATGTTTTCAGGCCTAACAACAGATGAAGCTAGTAAGGAAATTGCTAAATACCTTGACAATAATGGTTATCTATTTGCTATTGAGAAAATTGAGCACCAATATCCACATTGCTGGAGATGTAAAGAACCAGTATTATTTAGAGCTACAGAACAGTGGTTTTGCTCTATAGATGATTTTAAAGATGAGGCTGTTGAGGCGATAAAAGGAGTAGAATGGATACCCGGTTGGGGAGAAGATAGAATTACTTCTATGGTTCGTGAGAGAAAAGACTGGTGTATATCACGTCAACGTAAGTGGGGAGTGCCAATTCCAATATTCTTTTGTAAAGACTGTGGCGAACCTTTAATTGATAAAGATGTTATGATTGCAGTATCAGAACTATTCAGAGAAGAAGGCTCAAATGCTTGGTTTATAAAAACTGCAAATGAGATACTTCCAGCCGGAATAAAATGCAAAAAGTGCGGTTCTACATCTTTTGAAAAAGAAAAAGATATTATGGATGTATGGTTTGACTCTGGAACTACACATGCAGCTGTATGTGGTGAAAGACCTTATTTATCTTGGCCAGCAGACTTGTATTTAGAAGGGGCAGACCAATATAGAGGTTGGTTTCAATCTTCTCTCTTAACAGCGATTGCAACTAAAGGGCAAGCTCCTTATAAAACGGTAGTAACACATGGTTGGGTAGTAGATGGAGATGGACATAAACAGTCGAAATCTTTGGGAAATGGAATTTCTCCAGATAAAATTATAAAACAATATGGTGCAGATATTTTAAGACTTTGGGTTGCATCTGCAGATTATCATTCTGATGTACGAATTTCAGATAATATACTTAAACAATTATCAGAATCTTATAGAAAAATAAGAAATACCGCAAGATATATTTTAGGCAACTTATATGACTTTGATCCTAACAAAGATATGATTCCAGTAGATCAATTAATGCCAATAGATAAGTGGGCACTTAATAAACTTGATGAGTTAAATAAAAAAGTACGAGATGCCTATGATAAATTTGAATTTCATCATGTATATCACGGTATATATAATTTTTGTGTTGTCGACATGTCTAATTTTTATCTTGATATTTTAAAAGATAGATTGTATGTAGAAAATTCTAAAAGTAAGTCTAGAAAAGCTGCACAAACTACTATATATATGATTCTAGATGCAATGGCAAGGTTTATATCTCCAATACTTGCATATACTTCAGAGGAAATATGGAAGTCGATGCCACATCGTAAGGAAGATGACGAAGAATCTATATTGTTTAATAGTATGCCGAAATTATCTGGCGTTAATGTAGATGTCTCGTTTAAAGAGTATTGGGATAAAATACACTTAATCCGAGATGAGGTTCAGAAAGCACTTGAAATTGCTAGAAAAGATAAAATTATTGGAGCTCCATTGGATGCGAAGGTAATAATATATGGCGATAATGATAATCTTGAGTTCATTAAAGCATGCGAATCTGATTTAAAATCTGCATTAATAGTTTCAGAAATAGAAATATTATCTGATGGGCACGGTAATTTTGACTCAGAACAGTTTAAAGGTATTTCCATTACTATATCACGTGCTAACGGAGAAAAATGTGAACGCTGTTGGGTATATAGTGATTCTATCGGAAAAAACGATAAATATAGTACCCTATGCTCAAGATGTGCTAGTATTTTAGAAGAGCAAGATAAAAGTCAAGATACTTCAGAAACAGCTGAAGAGCTTGAGGAAAATTAATCACTTATAAAATTAGATATTTTATAGCAAATAAATATAACATTTGTTTTACGGTGGGCGGTGTGTCTTTTGATACATCGCCTTTCTATAAAAGGGAGGATATATTTGGGATTTTTAGTTTTATTAATATCTGTTACAATAGCAATTTTAGATCAGGTATTTAAATATTTAGTAATAAACCATCTAAAACCTATAGAAAATATAACTGTAATTAATAAATTGCTCTATTTTACTTATTTGGAAAATAGAGGGGCTGCTTTTGGTATATTGAGTAGTCAAAGATGGTTTTTTATATTAACCACTGTTTTGGTAATTATATTATTAGTGTACTTGGTTTTTACTAAGAAATTTGAAAGCAAGATGTTTAATATCTCTGCAGCGCTTATAATTGGTGGCGGAATAGGAAATTTAATTGATAGAATTTTTTTAGGTTATGTTATAGATTATATACAATTATCCTTTTTCCCACCGGTGTGCAACTTCGCCGATTATTGCATAACTGCAGGCACTATCATATTAATAATTTGGGGATTATTTTATTATGATAAAAACGAATTAAAAAAGAATAATAGTTAAAAAACAAGGTGATTTTTTGAGTGAATATTTTAAACTTATTGTAAACGATAATCAAGTTGGAGAAAGGCTAGACAAATTAGTATCAACAAGTATTCCAGATATAACAAGATCATTTGTACAAAAATTGATTGATAAAAAAAGTATATTGGTTAATAATAATTGTAAATCATGCAATTATAAAGTGAGATACAATGATATTATTGAAGTTAATATTCCTTCCCCTGAAATTATAAAAACTCTACCTGAAAAAATTCCTTTAGATATAGTGTATGAAGATGATGATCTTATTGTAGTTAATAAGCCAAAAGGTATGGTTGTTCATCCTGCAGCAGGAAATTTTACAGGCACTTTGGTAAACGCATTGTTATATTATTGTGGAGATTCATTATCTGGTATTAATGGGGAAATTAGACCGGGTATAGTACATAGAATAGACAAGGATACAAGTGGTCTTCTTATTGTAGCAAAAAATGATTATGCACATAATAAACTTGCAATACAGATAAAAAATCATAGTTTTAATAGAGAATATGAAGCTGTGGTTTATGGAAATGTTAAAAATCAAGAGGGATTAGTAGATGCACCGATAGGAAGGAATCCAGTAGACAGAAAAAAAATGGCTGTAACAAGTAAAAATTCAAAAAATGCTGTAACACATTATACAGTTTTAAATAGATATAATGGATTTACGCATATAAGATTAAAGCTTGAAACAGGGCGCACTCATCAAATACGTGTTCATATGTCTTATATATGTCATCCTGTTGCTGGAGATGTTCTATATGGGCCTAAAAAAGTTATTAAATCTTTAAATGGTCAGTGTCTCCATGCAAGGTTGATAGGATTCAAACATCCTCGCAATGGCGAGTATATGGAGTTTGAAACTGAGTTACCCAATTATTTTGAAGAATTTTTGATAAAAATAAAGAATAAGTCTAAATAAAGCCTATAATTGTTATAATTAGTAATTCATTGACTGGAGGATCAAATGAAAAAATATGATATTCCATATAATGATAGAGAACTTAGTTGGTTAGATTTTAATTTTAGAGTTTTGGATGAAGCCTTAAATGAAAATAATCCTTTAATGGAAAGGCTAAAGTTTTTATCTATAACTTCATCAAACTTAGATGAGTTTTTTATGGTTAGAGTACCGCAAGCTATAAGTAAATTTAAATCTGGGCTAGATGTTAAAGG
>CAKSUE010000120.1 GCA_934501135.1 uncultured Eubacteriales bacterium
GTTGAGGTTTGTCTTAATAATAATGTTATAGGCAAAGGTGGAGGGAAAAGCAAAAAAGAGGCAGAACAGCAAGCAGCACGTGAGGCATTGGAGCTGATGGGATATTGAAAAGATCTAATGTATCTATATTTGTTCCCCATAATGGATGCCCACATAAATGTAGCTTTTGTGACCAAAAAAGCATAACAGGACAAAAAATTCAACCCAGTATTAATGATGTAGAACAAACTATATCTATTGCTGTTAAAAGTTTAAAAGAAAAGGCTAAAGATTCTGAGATAGCTTTTTTCGGAGGAAGTTTTACAGCCATTAATAGAGAATATATGATTGAGCTTTTAGATACTGCAAATAAGTATGTGCGTAATAAGATATTTAAAGGAATTAGAATATCTACAAGGCCTGATGCTATAGATGATGAGGTACTTACAATTTTAAAAGAAAAAGGCGTTACATCTATAGAACTGGGAGCACAGTCAATGGATGAGAATGTCCTGATGCTAAATAATAGAGGGCATTCACCGCAGGATGTTGTCGATGCTTCAAAACTCATAAAAAGATATGGATTTTCATTAGGCTTGCAAATGATGACCGGATTATATGGAAGTAATTATGATATCGATTATGCAACAGGACTTAAATTAGCAGTTTTAAAACCTGATACTATGAGAATTTATCCAACAGTTATTATGAAAAATACTGAACTTCAGAGATTATATGAATCTCACATATATGAACCTATGGGGCTTGATGAAAGTGTTGAGTTATGTTCAGAGTTGCTTTTGCTGTTTGATAAATTTAATATATCAGTTATACGCTTAGGACTTCATGATAGTGAAAGTCTGCATGAAAATATGATTGCAGGGTGTTATCACCCTGCTTTTAGGGAACTTTGTGAGAGCAAAATCTTGTTTGATAATTGTTTATCTATTTTAGAAGATATGGATGAAAAAAATGTGATTATATATGTTAATCCATCAACGGTATCTAAAATGATTGGTCATAAACGGGAAAACATAATTAAGCTTAGTAAATTAGGATATTTAGTGAAAATAAAACCTAATAAAGATATTGAAAAAAACAGTATTAGGATTGAAATTAGTGGGTGAAACAGTGTTATTAAAATCGTTAAACTTACAAGGATTTAAAACTTTTCCGGAAAAAACAAAGTTGTCATTTGGACCAGGAATAACAGCTGTAGTTGGACCAAATGGAAGTGGGAAAAGTAATATAAGCGATGCGATAAGATGGGTATTAGGAGAACAATCAACTAAAACTTTGCGTTGTTCAAAAATGGAAGATGTAATATTTGGTGGAACCCCTTTAAGAAAAGCGCAAGGGTTTGCTGAAGTAACTCTTACTGTGGGTAATTGCAAGCGAAAACTTCCTGTTGATTCGGATGAAGTAGCCATAACCAGGAGATACTATAGATCCGGTGAAAGCGAATATATGATAAATAAGGCATCTGTTAGGCTTAAGGATATCCATGAATTATTTATGGATACTGGTTTAGGACGAGACGGTTATTCGATAATTAGTCAGGGAAAGATAGATAGTATTGTATCATCTAAATCTGAAGACAGACGTGAAATATTTGAAGAGGCTGCAGGAATATCAAAATATAAATATAGGAAACTTGAAGCTGAAAGAAGATTAAAACAGGCAGAAGAGAACCTTATAAGACTTAGAGATATAATAGTTGAACTGGAAGATAGGATAGGTCCATTAGAGGTTCAGGCTGAAAAAGCTAAAAAATATTTAACATATTCAGACGAAAAAAAATCTCTTGAGATTGGTATATGGTTATTCGCACTTAACAAGTTTAATAAATTTCTAGTTGAACAAGAAGATAAAATATCAATAGCACGAAATCAGCATAATAGTATGGAGTCTGAAATAAAGAAAATAGAAGATGATATTGAGAACATTTTTTCTATGACGAATTCATTCACGGCTGATATAGACAAAATGAGAAGAGAAATATCTTCCTTTGAGGAATCTGCGTTTGAAAAACAGAGAAAAGTTTCTGTTTTAGAGAACGATATATTACATAATAAAGATAATATTAATAGAATAAAGGGTGAAATTGAATCTATTTCTTTGCTAGATAAGAATATGGATGATGAAATAAATGATAGGGAGTCCAAAATCAAGGAAAAAGAAAATTTAGTATCAGAAAAGAAAATAGAATTTGAAAAATTCACATCTGAGTTAAATAATATTCGTCAGGGACTAGATGAATTTTCAGGGATAATAGACAATTTATCGAAAGAATTATCTAAGAATAGTTTGAGAATTTCTGATGTAAAGGTAAACTGCTTAACAACTGGATCTTCAATAAATGATATAAATTCAAAGCTTACATCTATTAAAATTAATATAGATGACAAGACTAACAGAATTATTGAACTTGAGAAGAAATATGATGATTATTTATTTATGAGTAAAGATGTAGATTCAAAATTTGAAGAACTGTCAAATAAAGTAAAGGGATACGAACTTAAGCTTAGTTCCCAAAAAGAAAAATGTGATAAACTAAAAAATGAAAATGATAAATTAAATCTGGATTCTCAAGAAAATATACGCAAAATCAGACTATTAGAGGAACTAGAAAGAAATCTTGAGGGATTTTCAAAGAGTGTTAAGGTTATTATTAATGAATCTAAAAAAGGCTTATTATTAGGGATTCATGGTCCTGTTTCAAAACTTATAAAAGTGCCTTCTAAATATGCAGTGGCAATTGAAACAGCTCTAGGCGCATCTATGCAGAATATTGTGGTGGAAAACGAAAGTGATGCTAAAAGAGCTATAAGCTTATTAAAAAATAGGGATTGCGGAAGAGCTACATTTTTACCGTTATCTACTATAAAAGGCTTTGAGATAAATGATAATGAATTAAAATCGCAGAAAGGCTTTATTGGAATTGCAAGTAAGTTGTGTAATTGTAAGGAAGAATATAAAAATATACTTTATTCATTATTAGGCAGGATAATTGTTGTTAAAAATTTGGACGATGCTGTTGTGATAGCTAAGAAGCTTTCTTATAAACACAGAGTAGTAACTTTAGATGGCCAGATAGTAAACACAGGAGGATCTCTTACTGGTGGATCTCTTTCAAGAAATTCGGGCCTATTGAGTAGATCTGGTGAAATTGAAAGATTAAGGGCCGAGTCAGAAAATTTGAAATTAAAAGCCCGAGAATCTTTTGAGCTTTTAAAACATAGTAAGGAAGAACTATCATATATTGAAGCTAATTTGTTGGGAATGAAAGGAGACATTGCTAACTTACAAGAAGAAAAGATAAGAGTTAGTGCTGAATGTAGAAATTATAAAGTTGAACTGGAATCTGAGAAAGATGCTTTGAATAAACTTAAGGAAGAAAACAATGTATCTTTATCTAAAGTAAAAGAACTAGAACGTGTAAAGTTAGACTCTGAGGTTAAATATAATGAACTTAAGATAAAAATATCAGATATAGAAAAAGAAATTGCTTCAATAACTGGTGAACGCAATGATATGAATGTAAAAAGAGAAGAGCTATTATCTAAAATACAAGATATACGTTTTAATATTTTGTCTGACGAGAAGGATATAGA
>CAKSUE010000121.1 GCA_934501135.1 uncultured Eubacteriales bacterium
ATGGCTTATCTGATCTTATAAATTCAAGAAAAACTGCTAAAGAGTTCGAGGGCATGGTAGATATTCTTTCTATAAGTTTAAATGCATCTTCAAAAGATAAGTACGATAAAATTTGTCATTCTGAATTTGGTATAAATGCATTTGATTCTATTATAAGTTTTTCTAAAGATGCATTAAAATATGTTCCTAAAGTATTTATGTCTGTTGTTGATACTGGAGACAACAAAGAGGATATTGAAAAATGTAAAAATCTATGCAATAAAATAGGTGTCATGCTAAGAATACGTGAATATATACAATAAAGTTACCCGTCCATTATTTGGACGGGTAACTTTATACTGCAAATTATTGATATATGGAATAAAGGTAATATTTTACATATTTAACTAAATCTAAACTACAAATTCTTAGACTTATTATCTTTAATCTTTTTTTCAAAATATTTTAAATATGCTATTTCAAGTGGAAGTACACCATTCTGTGTACTTTGAATATTATACTTTCTCTTAAGCTTACTACCAATATTTTTTCTTATTTCTTCTTCCGACAAAGGTGCTACAGATCTATCCATACTGTGCGCACTACCTAAATTTTCTTTACCCCATACATCCACTTCATGAGATCCCTGAAGAATTTCATATAAAGAATGGTTCTTTTCTGGAAGCATACATCCCATTATAGCAAACCTAAACTTAACTAATTCTTCATTATTATCACTAATGCCAGCAAATTTTTGTTTCTTTAATGACTTTATAAGTCTTTCAGTAGTTCCTGAAGTTCCAGCTACCAAACGTTTTCCTCCAAAAGAGTCAAGTTTAATTTCTTT
The DNA here is from genome assembly GCA_934501135.1 of uncultured Eubacteriales bacterium. Classification (GTDB taxonomy): domain Bacteria; phylum Bacillota; class Clostridia; order Oscillospirales; family Acutalibacteraceae; genus HGM12814. The sequence goes on from CAKSUE010000121.1 coordinate 827, forward strand.
TCTCGACTTAGGGTCATGGTATGATGGCTGCCATAATTTTTGCCCATAATTTATCAAAGATTTTCCATCATTATTTTGGGATTGTTCATAAGTAGATTCCTGGAACCTCTTTTCTCTGGCACTTCTATACAAACCCATATTATCTTGATAGTTCAAATCACGATCATATTTGTCTTTAAACTCTTTAAGTCTTTTATCATATCCTTCACTTCCTTTTTCCCCAACTTCCATTGCAAATCTAGTTACTGCCTTCTTCCCAGCCATAATTCTGCCAATATGTGGTTCTATAGGGTTTTTAGACTTGCCTCCCCATATTATACCTCTATCTAAATACGATTGTACAACTAATAGCTTCTCCCTCAAGTTGCCTGGAGCAGTCAATTCTTTTTCTGCATTTTCTACAATTTTATTTTCAGGCTTTTCATCTTTTAGTATTGCTTTTATTTCATCATTAGTAAGTTCTTGACCAACCGCTCCAGAAAAATCGGCTTTATTAACATGAGCACTAAAAAACTTTTCTCTAAACATCTTATATTTATCATCAGAACCAACTTTATTTTTTATTCTTTTCTTCATCGCATTTATTATTTTATGTAAGGATTCATAGGCAATGTCTGATTTGTACGCATACTTTCCAAGTTCTATTTCAAATTCTTCCGGTAAATCTTTAAAAAATTTAGTTTTATAAACTTTATCTTCATATCTAACCATACTTGCTGAAACTCCAGTTTCATCAAAATCAATTATTTGATTTTTATTTTTTCCAAAAGTTGATCTAACTTTATCAGCATTATCATCTAACAACTCTGCCTTAATTGTAACCCAATCAAATTTTCCTATCTTCTCTATTTTAACTGAAGTTATTTTCTGACGTTGTTTAGGTTTCATTACTATTTCATCCCACAGATTCCCAATAGGACAAATTTCAACACCCTCCGGACAAGTTAATTCCACCATTACTACTTGCTTTTTCTTATTTCCCTTTTTAGCGTAGAACTTTGATACTCTTTCTGTAATAGAAGTACTTGTAGCAGATTTATCAGATATAATTCTATTAACAATAGCTTTTTCATTATTTTTTGATATGTTATTGTCAAAAGTCCCTACTGGATCTCCTAATAAATAATCAACAGAATTAAATCCTTGCATCCCTCTAAATAAATGTAGCTCCTTGGGAGCCTTAATCCACCACTTTTTCTCATTTTTTTCATCTGCTATAGCTTTGGCAGACTTTTTATTATCTTTCTGATATTTAATAATCCCGCTTCTTGCCGCACTATACATGTCATATTTATGTCTATATTTTTTAGAAAGCTGAGAAAATCTCTTTGTACTAACCTTTAAATTAGCTCCAATGAGATTATTGTCACGCATGTATCGTGCAAACTTTCTTGTCGTCCCTATTGGCATATTCCTTGTAATAGACTTTATGCTATATCTTTTTCTTATCTGTAATTCTATTTCATCGTTATCATTTCTTGTAATTGATAGTTTACGTGGGTTATTGCTATTTGCCCTAAATTGGTTCCATCCAAATCTATTAATAATACCTTTTGCTTCACTCTTTTTTACCGATAAATCTCTTACCAAGTAATTAGATTCACTATCTAGTCTTTCAAGAGATTCTTTATTTAAAAGATCGTCCGAGACTAACACAGCATCCTTGCTCCATAGAGTATCTTCTATTTCGTGAATTCTTCTTAACACACCTTTGTACTCTTTCGAATCTTCAGAAAAGGTTTTAGCTACATCTGAAAGAAAATATTTTACTCCATCTCCTCTTAAAAATGTCTCTAGTTCTGATTTAATCTCACTCGTCATGACCTTAGGTAGATTTACTAGCAACGAGCCCCTGTTAGGAACAAAAAATTTGGATCTTTGACCTCTCGCACGAGTTTTACCACCAAAGCTCATATCATTGTCTATGGCCGTTACATTGCCATCACTATCAATATAATAATTTTCGTAATGTCTATCTGTTTGTCCTGAAATATAATCTAAAATTCCCAATCTTATAGTTCCCTCTAGTGCTTTTTGCAATACTTTTCCTGATTTGAATTCCATCTTTGTATCTACTATTTTAAGATAATGTCCTTTTTTATAAACTTGCAATTGTGGAAACTTATTGCAAAACTCCTTCATATTACCAATAGCCAAATTTATAAATGATGATAAATCACCTAAGCCAGAAATATAATGTGACAACTTTTCAAATGATCTTTTATTTTCTTCACTTTCTTTAGATTTTGCAGATAGATTAAAGGTTACTTCTCTTAAACCTATAGCTTGTCCCTTAGCCAGATCCATTATTATTCCAGAAGCACCTGATTTATTCGAACCACCAAAAGACCCTGGTAACATATGAGCACCTTTTGTTCCCGCACATATTGAATTATTAGGGAACAGATACTTATCTAAAGCTTTAGTAAGAATACTACGTTCAGCTAGGGCTGCCTTAGCTTCAAATCTATTAATACCAGACAAATATGCACTAGAGGTTCTTCCCATATCTACTTTTGAATCTGTAGCTATAGATTTCCAAATAACATCCCTTTCTTCATCACCTTGCATAATATGGGCTTTATATACACTGTGATACTTTCCACCACCAAGCTTCTTAGGCTCATCTTTTTGTAGCAAAAATATTTCTTGTCTCTGTAAGTCATCTAACTTCTCATTTAAATTATTTGGAATTGTAGAATAACTTACATGATTATTAGAAAGGAGAAATTGCTTTAACAAGTATGTATCAT
>CAKSUE010000122.1 GCA_934501135.1 uncultured Eubacteriales bacterium
TTTACGTGTCGCGATGATTATAGGGCTTTGCCCGCATATGAAATACCACGCGTTTGACGCGTGGATGTTTATTGTATAAATTCCTCTGGCTCTGCTGGAGGAGTTTTTATTACAATCGCATTTTTATTATTTAATACACTTATAAGATATAGTAACTAAAGTATAAAATTAAGATAGATATATTTGAATATTTAACAAATCATTCATACAATTAATCGTAATTTAACAATAAGATTGACAAAAAAAGTTGTTTTTTGTGCATAACTGATGTATAATATAGGTGTGAAATAGTAATGTAAGGGGGATGCATTATGTCTAGATTAATTAAATCTAAATTTAAATATATATCTAAAAAAATGTTAGCTATTTTTGTGATAATAGCAGTTGTAATTGGTTATGTGGTTTGGCAAATTGGCAGCCTAACCTTTAATGCTGAAAGTGAAAAATTTGTTGATGTCGCGAATGGCAATCATTGGGGCCGAAGTAACGTGCGTGCATATTTGAATCCTAGCTTGGTTGATTCTGACGGAAACAAAACTTACGCTATAAACTCTGCAGATACTGATTCAGATAGCTCTGCTGGTTATAAATCAAACTTTAGTGGTGCTGAACTAGCGATTGTGAAAAGCGGAATAGGTTATACAGTTGAAACCAAAAATTCAGGCACTAATATTATGGAAAAAACTATAGATAAATTCTGGTTGCCTAGTAGTGATGGAACGAATGTATATTGGGGTAAAGAAGATATATCTGACGAAAATACAAAAGCTTTTGTTAATAATGATAATAGCAAAAAGGGATATTTTATTCCGGAGGAGTATCAGAATGAAAGTGCTGAGTGTATCTCAAGATCTAATGATGGAAATCAAGATATTATTGCTTACAATTCATCCCCTAGTAATTTAGATATAGAGACGAGCGGTGAAATAGCTCCTATTTTTACAATTGATAAAAACTCCTTTTCTTGGGCATCATTAGCAGATAGCGATGCAATAATAGAAAAAGGAGGCAATGTTAAGTACCCTCTTGAGGCGAATGAACAAATTATGTATCTTAAAGAGGAAGACAGAGAGATAGACGAAATAATTGAAATTTCAGATGTTTATTTTAGTGAGGATTTTGATAAAATAAATGTTAAAGTTGAAGCTCATGCAAATGATTATAAGGTTTATAGTTTGGTAGTTTGTGTTTATGATGCCGAAAACTTATATTTATATTCCAAGAAAGTATCTGTCAATGATCTTAATATTGGGCACTGGGATACAGTGTCAATAGATACATATGAAAATGATTTTTCTAGTTCTGAGTATACTTTTAAGGCCTGGTTTGAAGATACAGGGACAAGCGCAGTTAAAACAAGCGCAGTTAAAAAAGTGGGTAAAGTATATAATGAAGATAAATCTGACCTTAGACATTTGATAGTTGCTAAAAATAATGAACTTTATACATCTTGGAAACTTGATTCAGATACAGATGGAAAGTATAGTGGATCTAAAATGCAGATAGTTTTGGGTAAAGAAAAAGATACTCCTCTTAAATTTTGGATTTGTGGGCGAGTTAACCCAGATGGAACATTAAATAATCAATCTGGTCAGTATCTTGTGTTATACCAGGCTAGTGGGGGTGAACCAAAGTCATATAATGGCAATTATAATAGTATCGGTGATGGATTAGGTATATATGATAGAGAAGAGAAAAAGTATAATTCATCTGATGGTGGAAAAGGGACTATACCAACGCTAACAAATGGGTTAAATGGAAAAGCTTGTACCATTAAATATCAAGATTACAATGGTCAATTAACATATGAATCAAATAATTCTGAAATTCCCGATTCTTATACATGGTACTACTATAAAATTAATTCTAATGGTTCCAATTGGAATACTGATGCATATCAATGGATTGAAGGGTTCCCAACAGAACCAGGCTACTATAATGTTAAAGCATACGCAAATGCAACTGCTAATAATGCTGCAGTAGAAAGTAATGTGGTCTCAATACAGGTTATCCCCAAATTAAATAGTATTACACCTATTGATAACAAGGAAACTTATGTTGTAGGCCAAAAGTTTGACTTTACAACTGGACATATACAACTTGTGTATTCAGATGGTACAACCAAAATCGTAGACGTATCAGATAAAAACGTTACTATTAATATTGGAGAAAGTACTATCGATGATGGGTATGTGTTCAATAATTCAGGTTCTGTAGATGTAAAATTCACTTATACGCAGACAACGAATGCTGGCGAAAAATATCCAGTGACAGCAAGTGATAAAGTTACTGTTGAAGAAAGAAAGCTGCAGAGTATAACTGCGACAGCACCTGGAGAATTAAGTTTCCTAGAGGGAAAAGAGATTGGGGATATGAACGGAATAATCGTTCAAGCTTATTATAACGATTCCCCTGAAACCCCTGTTACTATATATGAAAATGGTAAAAAAACAGAAGCCGCTACAGGAACCATAGAATTTTCACCTAGTGTATTTAATCTTACTGGTGGAGCTAAGCAATCTTTAACAGTAAAATATAACGAGGGAGACATTGAAGCTTTTGATATATTACCAGTTACTGTAGAACAAAAGCAATTAGAAAGTATAGAAGTAATTTCAGATCCTACTAAAAAGATCTACATAAGTGGAGAAAAATTTGATTCTGTGGGAATGGTCGTTCAAGCTACCTATAACAATGGTGACAAAAGAATATTAGGAACAGATGAGTATAGCTATCCTGAAGAGCCGTTTACATTGGTTGAGCCCAATGAACCTCAAACGAATGTCACTGTTACAGTTACTTATAAAGGTGGAGATTATATAGGTGCCCAAGCTCCAACAGCCTCAGTGTCAGGTATAACTGTTAATCCTCCGCGGGTTACTGGTATTAATGTTACGTATACAGGTTCAGAAGGAACAACTTATATATCAGGACAAAGCTTTCCTACAAGTGACATAAAAGTAGAAGCTGTTTACGATAACGACAGTACAAAAACATTATTACCTGCCGCCGGTACAGAGGGACAGGAATGTTACGATTATCCTGAGTATGTGGTAAATGGTATCAAAGATTATGTTATTAGTTATACAACGGTTAACCCGGTAAATAAAAAAGAAGAAACGTTTATTGCAACAATGAAATTAGATGTAATAGCTAGAGATTTTTCAAACATATATGTAAATGAGAGTTCTAACTACAGAACAAATTATGTTTTAGGAGAATCATTTGATCCAACAGGACTTATAATCACGGCAACATTAACTCAACCTCTAGCTGGCAAAAGCGAAGTGGATATTCACTATTTTGATGAGAAATACTGGTCATTTGAACCTGAAGTATTTACAGAGGCTACTGATAATACAACAGTTAAAGTTACATATAAACCTAAAGGCAGCGATGGAGTCTCTCCAACTACCACAATAGAAGGCATTATAATTGAAAAGAATGAGTTAACATCAATTACAACAAAGAATTTACCTCAAACTAATTATGCAGAGGGCACATCGTTTAATCCTACTGGATTAGTAATAACTGCCAATTATAAATATGGTGATAGT
>CAKSUE010000123.1 GCA_934501135.1 uncultured Eubacteriales bacterium
GTATAGGGTCGTCCATTTTAGCTGCAGGTGTTCCTTCCCTGGCAGAAAAAATAAATGTAAACAGAGAAGTAAACCCAACTTCTTTTATTAAGCTTAAAGTATCACAAAATTCCTCATAAGTTTCGCCTGGAAAACCTACTATAATATCACTTGTTAGCGATAAATCCGGAATTTTTTGCTTTGCGTAGTTTACTATATCTAGATATTTTTCTCTAGTATACTTCCTATTCATTTCTTGAAGAACTCTATTATTACCAGACTGAAACGGCAAATGTAAATGATTACATATGTGCTTACTTTCAGCAATAGTATCAATAAGTTCCTTTGTCGCGTCCTTTGGATGTGATGTCATAAATCTAAGCCAAAAATCCCCATTAATATTATCTATTCTTTTTAGTAACTCAGAAAAATTATTATTCTCATTAAGATTTTTTCCATAAGAATTCACATTCTGCCCTAAAAGAGTAATATCTTTATATCCAGATTGTATAAGTGAATTAGCTTCATTTATTATATCACCAGGTAAGCGACTTCTTTCTCTTCCTCTAACATAAGGTACTATGCAATAAGAGCAAAAGTTATCACATCCATACATTATTGGTAACCAGGCCTTGAAGTCACCATCTCTTCTTGTTGGGATACCCTCAACAATTCTATTATCATCCATTCCTCTTTCAAAAATACGTTTTTCTCCAGATAATATATTATATAAAAGTTCTGGAAAATGATGTAAAGAATGTGTACCAAAGACAAGATTTACAAAAGGATAACTTTTTTTAATTCTTTCAGCAACATGTTCTTGTTCCATCATACATCCACAAAGCGCTATTACCATAGATGGGTGTCTTCTTTTAACAGCCTTTAATGCACCAACATTACCAAAAACCCTATCTTCAGCATGTTCTCTTATAGCACAGGTATTGAATATAACAAAATCCGCTTCTTCAACATTATTTGTAAATTCATAACCCATTGATGAAAGCATACCTTTTATTTTTTCACCGTCAGATACATTCTGTTGGCACCCATAGGTTCTTACATAAGCCAGCGGAACATCTCCTCTTGCACGTATAGATGCTATATCCGAAACTTTATCTATAAAAACATCCTGATTATATATATAACTGTTTTTAAATAAATTAACCGACAAAAATACTCCTCCATATAAAATTACAATTTGAATTATTTTATCACAAAAAGCAACTTTATACAAGAACACATAATTTAAATTACGAATACACTTCCAGTAAATCCCTAACTATTTCATCTGCGTGCATCCCTCTTGAACCTTTAACAAGTATATTGTCAGAGTCTTTTATTATAGTCTTTAAATAATTAGAAGCATCTTCATTAGTTAAAAACGATTTAGTCAATATGCTAGTATCTTTTGATTTAATACCATTAATAATTTCTTTTGACTCTTTACCAATGGTTATAACGACATCAATATTTTTTTCCGCAATATAAACACCCAATTCAAAATGGGCATTTTTAGATTCTTTCCCAAGCTCCAACATATCTGCTAAAACTGCTATGCCTCTATTTTTACCTTTAACTTGTAATAAAACATCTATACCGCTTTTTATAGAATCAGGACTCGCATTATAAGAATCATCAATTAAATTTATATTTTTTAACCTATGTATTTGTTGGCGCATGGCAATAGACTTATAGGTTAAAAGTCCCTCTTGAATTTCATCAATATTAAGACCCAAATCATAAGCTATAGCAATAGCCACCAGTGCATTATAAACATTATGAATACCTATACAAGGTATTACAACTTTACCTTTGTAATGCTTACAATCTAAAATAAACTCCGTTTTATCATAAACTGTTTTAACACTGGTTGCCTTGTAATCACAAAAGCTATCGGTCCCGTAATAAATTACACAATCACGCCTAAAATCTCTGTTTTGTTCTAAGCTTTCCAGAAAGTCATAAAATTTTCCACTTTCTTTTTGAATTATAGGGTCACTGCCGTTTAAATATAATTTTCCAGAGTCTGATTTTATATATTTCGCTATATTTAGTTTTTCTTTAAGAATATTTTCCCGAGTTTTTAAATTCTCTATATGAGATATACCTATATTAGTAATAACTGCTCTATTTGGTTTTACAACATATGAAATTCTATCCATTTCACCTGGTTCGCTTATTCCCATTTCTACAACTGCGGCATCGTGGTCCTTATCCAATTGAAATATTGTCATAGGCACCCCAAGCTGACTGTTGAGGTTGCCTTTTGTTTTCATAATTTTGCCATACTTAAATAAAGCTGCAGCTATCATTTCCTTTGTGCTAGTTTTTCCCACACTTCCTGTTACTGCAATTATAGGAATATCAAATTTCATTCTGTAATATGCTGCCAAATGCTGAAAAGCTTTCCTAGTATTTTCAACCTTTATATATATTCCTAATTTAGGGTCAAACTCATCTCTTTCAGTAAATGTCGCATATGCACCATTTTCAAACGCTGATTTAATAAACTCATGTGCATCAAATCTAACACCCTTTATAGGAACAAAAAGACTCCCCTTATGAGTTTCTTTACTATTGGTTATTACATCAGAAATAATTGTATCTTCGTTTCCACAAAGAATGGTTCCATTTACTGCTTTTACTATTTCCTTAACTGTTAATTGTTCCATATTTTGATATTATCTCCTCTATAACTTCTCTTTCTGAAAAATGTACTTTTTTATCTCCAACTATTTGATAATCTTCATGACCCTTTCCGGCCAAAACTATAATATCTCCATCTCTGGCATTGTCCATACAATATTTTATGGCCTCTGCTCTATCTGGAATTTTAATATATTTTCCATTAGACCTTTTAACTCCAACCTCTATATCAGCTAAAATATCCATAACATCTTCAAATCTTGGATTATCGTCTGTAAGTACAGACAAGTCAGACAATTTTCCGGATATCTCTCCCATATCGAATCTTCTTTGTTTTGATCTATCTCCACCTGATCCAAATAATGTTATAAGTCTCTTAGGATTATATTCTTTTAAAGTTCTTAAAATATTTTCCATACTTATCTCGTTATGGGCATAATCAATAATTAATGTATAATTACCAGGAACATTTACTATTTCCACTCTGCCACTGACCTTAAAGTTTTCTAATCCTTCTTTTATACTTCTATTAGACACATTTAAATGTTTACAAACAGCAATCGCAGCTGTAGCATTATATGCACTAAATTTTCCTGGAGTCCCTACATCTATAGATAGATCATATTTTCCCTTAATATCAAAGTGTACTCCCAAATAACCCGGTCTTGATATTAATTTACGATTATATGCTACAATATCAGCATTATCGAGGAACCCAAAAGTCTCTATATCGCATGTATGGTCTATAATTACATCAACATATTTACTATCGTCAATATTAACTATACCTAATTTACATTTTCTAAAGAGCAGGCTCTTACACTCAACATACTCCTCGAAAGTTTCATGTTCATCTGTTCCAATATGATCTGCAGATAAATTCATAAAAACTCCATAGTCAAAGGTAAATGAGTCTAATCTATTC
>CAKSUE010000124.1 GCA_934501135.1 uncultured Eubacteriales bacterium
TTCATCTATTTTGCAGATTTGTTCGCTAATAGATTTTAATTTGTGTTCTAAATTATCTTCTTCGTTTTCTACAGTATAAAAATCTGTTTTACAATAATTATCAATAACGCTTTTATATTTGCTAGGTAATTCGTCTATACATTGTTTTTCTGCAAAACTTTCTAATATATTGTCGAGTATTAGCTTTGCAGCATAATAGTCCTTAGTTTGTAAAATTTTATCATCATCCAAAAATTTCTTAAATAAAGATTCTATCTCTTCACTGGTAGGTTCATGATTAGGATCTATTAATAAAAAAGGAGATATTTTTGTGGGTGTATCTTCTTCATAAGATGATGTACTATGTTCCTGTGTTTCTATAGTTGGGGTAATAATGCGTGATTTAAACAAAGGCGAAAATTTTGGCGCCTCTTCTGCGCTCTTAATAGTTGAACCGGGCGTTTTTACGGTTGGGGTTATATTATCATCCGGTCCATTTGCAAGAACGCTGGTTATTGATCCATTTACACTAATTAAAGCTGTTAAAGTAAAAGCTGTTATTCTTTTTAAGTTCATAATTGTCTCCTGTATTAATTAATTTAAAATATTTTCAAGGAAGATTTTTTAGAATCTTCCTTGATTTTATGAGATAATTAAATTCTTTAGTTAAAAGTTATTCTGAACGCCTAGATCTGTTTATTAAATTCCTCTTTTGTTCTTGGGTCAATTTGCGACTCTCTTTTTGAGCAGGTGTATCAGATTTTTGTGGTGAGCTATTTGATGACTCTGATTGTGTAGGTGTAGAAGACTTAATGTCATCATTATTGTTGTTATTATTGTTATTGTTGTCGGTTACTTCACTTGTTGCTTCCGGTTGTATAGGTGTTACATCTGCATCAACTTTTGTATTTTTAGTAACTATTTGGGTTAATTCATTATTTGCATTTATAAAATCTTGTACGCTGGTGCTAAGGTTTTGATTGTACCCTAACTCTAACTCTATACCATTAAGTCTTCCGTGGTTTGTTTTTAAAGCTTCTACAAACTTATTAACATTATTCTTATAATCTTTTTTAGCGGTCTTTCGTGTCTCTGTCAAATTATCAGCAGCTCCTACTAACTTTTCTGTAGCTTCTTTTGTTTCATTATTATTAGTGCTCAATTGGTCTGCTAATTTTTTTGTATTATTAGCATATGCTTTTAACTTTTCAGCTGCAGCCTTAATCGATTCTGCAACTTGATCATCTGTTATAAATACTTTAGCAGTACCTATTTTAGTTTTATTACCTTCTTTATAGAGATTATCAAGAATAGCTTTGTTTGCATTTGTATTAATGTGGCCACCGGTTAGTTTTAATATCTTGTCAGCAACATCGCGGGATTTTATTTCTACATTTGATAGTTCTTCAGCCTTGTCTAGTTCTATATCTTGTATGCCACAAGTTTCATCAAATTCTATGCCTATGTGTGCACTAATATCATTAGTTGTGTGATTTGTTATTTGAACAGTATTATTTTTACAATCCCAGTTAGTTATCTCTAAATTTTCATTTACTTCATTTATAACAGATTCCATTGAGCCAAAATCAATTTGTATATTGTAACCGTCGATTTTCATAAGTTCTTCAAATGTATCTATTCCTAAAGTTGATACGATTTTTTTGGCTACTTCTAGGGTTTCGATGTCGTTTTTATTTGAACCAAGAACTTCTTTTATTTTAGGAAGTTCTAAAGAATCAAAATGGACATTTTCCCCCTTTATAGCATAAACAGGTGTTTCCTTACCTATACTGTCAGCAAAGCTTATTAGCTGACCAAGAGAAGATAGAGTTAGTATTGACATAGTTGATGCCAAAACACGTTTTTTCAATAATTTCATAATAATGCCTCCAATATATTTTGAATTTAATCTATGTAAACTTATATAAAATAAGTAATTTTATATTAATCTAAAGACAGAACGTTGACATCTACAGAAGAAGAAAAAGAGGTTTTTTCAAGGGTATCAACATTGTAAGTATTAATAATTAACCTAGCTTGAAATATTCCTGAAGGGATGCTTCTATTAAACCTTAATTTGTCTATAGAATACCCTGGCAGAATGCCACCAGATTCACATATTGTAATAATATTATCCTCCGATGCTTGTACAAGAGGTGTCTTTTCTAAATCTTTCTCATTCATTTGCAAAGTTAAATTTACTATCTGATTAGAATCACCGTGGTTTTTATAAAAAAATATTCCTATATTATTTTCATTATCATATAAAATATTTTTAGAGCAATCGATAGTTATTTGATTTTCAACTATCTCAGTTGATTCTTCAAATTGTGTAGCATCTTTATTTAATTTAATGGTTTCTTTGTTGTTTATAAAAAGATATATAACAACTGCTAGAATAATAAGAACTGCTAAAGAAAGCAAAATCATTAAAGTTATACGTTTTTTCTTTTTATGATCTTTTTTAGTTACATCTACTTCATTATCTTCCACGACAGTGTTTTTTATATTACTCATAAATCCCAACCAACCTTCCTGATAGTAGAAACAAGTTTAAAGTTACATAAAACGTAATCAAATATTAAGATAAATAAACTAATGTTTCGTTTATTGTAGTTTATACTCTAATATAGTTATCGAAAAAAGTCTAGTGTTATCGAAAATTTCATGATTAAAAATAAAAATTATTTGTTTTTGATAAATTTTTAATATTTATTTACATAGTATTTCTTTGCTGATTTTTTTTGATTTATGTTGAAATGAGATTTTGTGTTACTATGTTAAATTTTTCTTTTTAAGCTAAGAATTAAATTCATTGCCTTTAATACTGAATAAAAAACCAAGGATTAAGTATGATTATTTTCTAATGAATTATTAGGTAAAGAAGCCGAAAAAAAGAGTTTTTAGCTTGCTGCAATGAATTTTGGTGGGTGTTCTGCATATTGCAAAGTATTCTTCCGGTTCTTTGCTTAATATGTCTAGGAAATATAACATACTGAATTGCAAAAAGTGTTATAAGTATTTTGGTTTCACAATTAAAGAGACTGAAGATTTGTGCAAAAAACAAAAGGATTATTACTAAATTAAAAATGAGCCCGGTTAAATTCCGAACTCATTCTCTTGCAAATTAATATTTTCTAATTAGTCTTCGGGATTCAAGTATCTTTGCTACTTTTTATAACAATAAACATCCGTGCCTGAAAGACGTAGTATGAAAAAGCCCCATAAAGGGCATAAAATTGCCAGCCATTTTAAGAATGGCTGGCTTTTACTATATTCAACTTATGTAAATCTCTAACTTTCTGAGAAATTTGCCAAATTATATTTTATCGATGTCCATAAGAAGGAAAGCTTTTACCATACTGGATATTCTTGTCCATAAGAAGGAAAGCTTTTACCAGGCTGATGCCCTTGTCCATAAGTAGAAACTATCTGATGTCCTTGTCTATAAGAAGGAACTATTCTATTAGATTGATATTGCTGTTCATAAGAAGGAACTATTCTAGCAG
>CAKSUE010000125.1 GCA_934501135.1 uncultured Eubacteriales bacterium
TATTAGCATTCTCTGAACTTATGTTAAACTTCACATTTTCTAAGTTTCTGCAATTGCTAAAAGCATTTTCTCCTATTTTCAAAATTGTCTCTGGGAATTCTATGTTTCTAACATTGCCACATCCATTAAAAGCATTATCTTTTATATATTTTAATCCACTATTTAATTTTATACTTGACAATGACTCACACCCAACAAAAGCTCCCTCACCTATAGAAAAAGTAGAAGCTGGCATATTAATATCATTCAAAGACTTACAATTCATAAATGCACATTTCTCTATAGCTCTCAATCTGTTTGGGAAAATTATCTCTTTCAAGCCCGTACAGTCTTTAAATGCGTACTCATCTATAACACAAAAAACTTCACTTTGGGGAAATACTACTTCCTTTATATTGTCACATCCCTCAAAAGCCCTTTTTCCTATCTTATATATACCACCAGGAATATTTACTATCTCTTCTGTTCCTTCATATTCAATTAATTCCAAACCCAACAAATCTTCAACTACTTTGAACCCTTGTCTTTGTAATTCCTCACAATAGCCTTCCGGAATATCAATGAATTCAAAACTTTTAAGTATATCATTTCTATCTGTGCTATTAGGAGCAGCAGCAAAAGCTGTGTTCCCACAAAATACCATTGTTAACATTAGTATAAGCGATAATAATCTTTTCATTTGAAACAACCTCCTATTTTTATCCTTTAACATTGTATCACGCATCGTGGCACTTTACTACCCTAAAAAAATATTTTTTCAAAACTTTGTATAACTGCATATATATACGTCATTAGTTTTAATAATTTAGTATCGTTTTACTTGTGTAAAAAAAACATAAGAATAATAAAAACTATCATATCTATAAAAGTAAAGCATAATAGAAACTAAAACAGCAGAAGGGCCGCTAAGCTCTTCTGCTGTAATAATATATAGTTTATATGTTAATCTATAACACCTTTATTTAAGATATACCTTCACATTAACTTGAAACTATAACCTTACTGCGGTTTAAAATAACATAATAATCTCCACCATGAATCTTATCAGCACCATCTAAATATATTGCATCATAACCTGCAATCTCTGCAAAATTTCCTATGTCAAGATTTTCTAAGCCATTGCACATAGCAGCACTTTCGTATAGTTTTGTAAAATAATTAGTATCAATATTCTTATAAAACAAAAATAAATACGTTAATTCTGTATTGTTTATAACTCTAGCCGAATCATCTAAAACCATCTTTAAAATAGCTGCATTGTCCTCTTGCTGTGTATAGTCCCATGCTGTATTTACATTTGTTGAGGTATAAGTCCCATTTGCATATAGGCCAACTCCATTATAAAACCCTTTGTATCTAAAATCATCGGCGCATTCTTTTCCTGTTTTACCATTTTTGTTTCCTAACCCTCTATAAAGCACAGGTTTTCCTTTCGATAATTCATCAAATTCTCTTTCATTAACAACCTTCGGAAGTTCAGAGTAACCATCATATCTATTCAATAACTTAGCTACACCATCTTCTTTAGAGCCAAAAATCGCACGTTCGTATTTGGTTAAATCTACATTATCGTCCCCAATTCGTTTTAATAGATCTTGCATTTTTTTCCACACACTTATTGCTTCATCGACTAAATTTAACCTCTCTTCATCCCACAATATTTTCTTTCCGTTTACTATACATCCATTCGGAAATACAAATTGATTTGCATATTTATCTTCAACGCAACATACTTCTTTTAAATTCTCACAATTATAAAACGCTAAATGGTATATATAGTATCTACTACTGCCCTCTAAACCTTGATTAAAATTTACTCTCTCTAAACTTATACAATTACTAAAAGCACCTTGCCCTATCGAAAGAATCGTTTCAGGAAACTCTATATTTTTAATGCTAATACATCCATTAAACGCATTATTACCTATTGTTTCTAGCCCATGGTTTAACTTTACATTAGATAATAATTCACACCCAATAAAAGCTCCATCATTTATAGAATAAACGTTAGTTGGTATATTAATCTCCTTCAAAGATTTACAATTCATAAACGCACATTCCTCTATAGTTTTCAAGTCGTTTGGGAAAATTATCTCTTCTAAACCTGTACAATCTTTAAACGTATACTTTTCTATAGCATTAAGGCTTGTATTTGTGGGGAATACTATCTTTTTTATATTTTTACATCCCTCAAAAGCCCTTGTTCCTATATTAAATATACAATCAGGAATATTTAATATCTTTTCTGTTCCTTCATATTTAATTAATTTTAATCCAGAAGATACTCTGGATACCTTAAATCCACGTTCTTGTAACTCATCTAAATAATCCGATGATATTTCACTGCTATTTTTTTCTGTAGCCTCCTCTATATCTGTACCATGTGGAACAGCTGCAAAAACCGTGTTTCCACAAAATAGCATTGTTAAGAGCACTATAATTACTGCTAATTTTTTCATTCAATATCCTCCTGAACTTTATTTATTGGCATTATAGCACAAAACGATTTGCGTTGATACCTTAAAAAACAAACCTTCTAAAACTTTGTATAACTGCATATGTATGTATTATAAGTTCCAATAATTTAGTATCTTTTATTGAATTAGAATAAATCCATTTAATTAAAAAGAACTAACATGGCCTCTTTCTGAAAATAAACTGTAATAGACAACAAAAAAAGAGATGGTATAAAATATACCATCTCTTTGATTAATGATTATGATGTCCCAAATGTGAATGTGATGCAGATTTCTCAGGAATGCATTCAATGTTATTGCAGTTTTCGGACTCAAATTCTATTTCTAACGTTACATGATTTATATCTTTTTCCTTAAACTTATCTCTTATAAAATTCTTAATATTTACCATTTCCATTTGCGATAATCCATCAACGACCTTAACGTGGAATGTAATATAAGGAACAACAGAATCAGCGGACCAAAAGTGTATATGATGCAGCTCAATAATTTTTTCATTCTTAAGTAACTCACTTATTATTGAATCAATGTTAATATTGTCTGGTGCTTTCTCCAAGAATACTTCAAATATACTCTTTATATTTTTAAATACATTAAATAGTATAAAAGCAGTAATAAGTATGCAAAGAATTGGGTCAATAATAGGCAAATCTAAAAATTTCATTATCACTCCACTAATCAGAACTGCTGCCCAACCTAGAACATCTTCTAATAAATGAAGACTAACCACTTTCTCGCTTATTACATTTCCCCGAGCTGTTTTATAAGCACCTAATCCATTCACTATAACCCCTATTACAGCTAAAATTAATATACCGTTATAGTTTACCCGTTCGGGATTAAGCAATCTGGGTATAGCATTATAAAGCATAATAACTGACCCTATAATCAAAAATAAAGATGTTATCAATGCGCCAACTAGAGAAAACCTTTTATAGCCATACGTATAATTTTTATTTGGTGCCTTTTCAGATTTTTTTTCTAACCTCCACGCTATAGCAATAGAC
>CAKSUE010000126.1 GCA_934501135.1 uncultured Eubacteriales bacterium
ATTCTAGATATTGTTTCTTTATATCCATCAAGACTATTATCCACAATTAGCGAATCATTTAATTTTTCTTTATACCAATTACTAACAATTTCAAAAGTATTATAACTAAGAGATTTTAAAGCAAACGCAAAAAATATTATTATTGTGCATACTATTATTTGGATTATAATTAACATCTGCGTACCTTCATAATTAACCATTCTTTTTATATTTTGCTTACCTGTTTCTTTCATATCTTCCTCAAAATCATCTTCAAGTTCATAATCTTCTATATCCATAAAACTATACATCCTCCTTATCTAGTTATCTAATAAATAATATACATCATATTTTGAATTTATAACCAAAAGTAGACTATTAAAAAATGTATTGGGAAATTTGTACATCTATTTTTATGAACTATACTACAACCTTCAGGAATTTTTCCGCACTCTTGGTACAAAATTATGTTTTTTAACATATTATAGATAAAGAAAAACTTAAATAGTAATAAAAAACTATTATTTTTCTTAATAACATAAAATTGGTGAAATATATGGCTTTTTATGAACACAAAAATAGATACATAAAGTTTCAGGAAGACATAGGGACATGTAAAGATATATTGACAAAAACTGAATTTGAAAAACAAAAAAATAATAGCATAAAAAAAGAGGGTTCATCTATAATTCCATTTGCATCGGGTTCCCCGATAAATTTAAAATTAAACTCTAAAAATTCAAGTTTTCTTGGGTTTGGACACTCTATTTCTAATGTTCTCATGGTTGATAATATTATCAATATTACTAATTTATCTGGAACACCAACAAATTTTGCTTTTTCTGTACCGTGTCCAATTGAAATTAAAAGCATCTCTGCTTTTTTCAGTACAACAAACACTTTATCATTAATTGACACAAAGGTAAAAATTAAAGCTGCTATTTACAAGTCAAATAATAACGATAACAATTTTACGGCAATAGATAACGCATATGTAATATTAGAGCCTGAACTAACCAGTGTAGTGATTATGGGAAATATAATCAAAGGAATAAAAAACGATATTAATATACATATAGACGCCGGTACGCGGTTAATCTTAGCCTTTACTGTAGAAACATTTGGAGAACCTAAAAGTGACGTTATTACAGGCTACGCTAGTGCTGGGATAGAAATCTTATAATTTAAAAATAGAAGGCAAGAACATTTCATTTATGTTCTTGCCTTCTTTAACTATTAAAATATATAAACAATTATAATTTGTATCTTCTCTCTTTTACCCTTTTAGAGATTTCTTCAAGTTCATCTTTTGATAAATCTGGAAGCCTTTCTAATTTATCCAGAAAAACACTAGCAGTTTCTTTGGCATTTATTTTAGAAAACTCCACATAATAACTTACTAATATGCCAGGTATCAAAGCAATTAATATTAAAGCGTATATCCCCAAAATTATGCTCAATATTCTACCTAAGAATGTAACTGCAAATATATCGCCAAATCCAACAGAAGTTATCAGGCTAAAACTATACCATATACCGTCAAAATATGTGTTTATATTTGGTTCTATAAGTTTAAATAAATACGAGAAAATTAATGTCATAAAAACAAATAAATAAACAATCTTATCTAAATTTATAGTCCTTAATATTTTCCAAAGTATTTTCCAACGTCTAACCATTTAAAACATCCTTATCTTTATTAATTTAATGTTGTTCAGAAAAAATAATGCTTACTTTAATAGGATTAATAACTATCTTCTCAATATACTTCGTATTTTTATTAACCATAACCTCGAAGTCACCAACATCACATTCGCCTTTAAATACTGATATATTATCATATGTGTCAACATGTTTAAGTTCATTACCAGATTCAATAATATCCAGTATATTTATTATCTCCCTTGAAAAAGCTGATTCAGGAAAATATAATTCACCCGTCTCATATACTAATTTATTATATTCTATACTATATTTATTGTCCATTCGTATAAACTTTAGGCCTTGCAAGCTCTTAGGCTCATATATACTTATACATGAAACATTATTAGCTGCCCTCGAAACAGAGCAAAGTATATTTCCATTATCGGTTATTACATTAGCCTGAGCCGTAAAGTTTACTATAATGTCGCAGTTATCTACTCCATTATTATCACAAGAAGATAAAAAAATTGTCAAAATGCATAATACTAAAAGGACTTTCTTCATTGAATCACCTTAGCATTGAAATTTTATGAATATTTTATATAACTCATTTAAAATGTCTGTTGGAAGCATATATGTTTTTGAATACTCTTTTGCACAAATATCACCGGCTAAACCGTGTAAATGAACTGCACATATCGATGCTTTCCCTTTTTCCATACCTTGAGCCAAAAACGAAGCAATCATACCAGATAAAATGTCTCCACTTCCACCCTTTGCTAAGCCATTATTACAAGTTAAATTAATATATACCTTTCCATTTGGCATAGAAATAAGCGTTTTGGCACCCTTTAAAACCAATACTACGTTATATTTCATAGAGAATTCATGCGCAATATTATATCTATCCTTTTGAATAATATCGGGAGTAACCCCTAAAAGTCTTGCCATCTCTCCGGGATGAGGAGTAAGTATAATATCGGCCACTGCTTCTTTTAATATATCTATGTTTTGAGAAACTATATTTATTCCATCTGCATCTATTACCATTGGAATTTTACAATTTTTTATAATTTTATAAACCAGCTTTTTTGTATCGTTGCTAACACCTAATCCGCATCCTATCAAGCAAGCTGTAGCCTTAGATATTGAACTCAATATTACTTCACTTTGAGAGTATGAATATGTTACACCATCATTTGAATCCAAAACTGTAAAGACTGGTTCTATCAGTTGGCTCGCAATAACAGAATAGTTATCTTTTAAAACTGCTACATCTACTAAACCTACTCCTGTTCTCAATGCCGCCTTTGCAGACATTACACAGGCACCTGGCATACCTATACTTGAGCATAAAGAAAACAGCCTTCCTCTATCCTTCTTATTAGCATAATCATCTAATTTGGGCAAACTATTTTTAACTAAATTAATATCTATAACATCCATGCAATGTTCATCGTATATGTTGTTATCTGAATTTAAGTTTTTCATGATTCCCTCCAAGATACAACTGCAGCAGAAGCATATTCCTTTGTGTGCGTTATGCTCACACTAAATCTTAAATTTTTATCATTTACAATTTTCAATGCATTACCACTAAATTTAAAATACGGCATACCTTTCTCATTCCTTAAAAGCTCAACATCTTTAAGATTAAAACCTTTAATACCAGTTCCTATAGCCTTTGAAAAAGCCTCTTTAGCACAAAAACTAGCAGCTACACTGTGTTTTGGAAATTGTTTTTTCTCCAAATAAATGTATTTGATATGTTGCTTTTGGATATTTCTTTTTTACTTCCGCCCAAGCATACGGCCACGAAAGATAGGTTAAATCTTTCTTCTTTT
>CAKSUE010000127.1 GCA_934501135.1 uncultured Eubacteriales bacterium
TTTCCCAATTATGCCATACATCCTGTACATCATCATTATCTTCTAGCATATCTAAAAGTTTTTGCATTTTAGTTGAAGCCTCTTCATCCTGAATAGTCGTATATGTACTTGGTATCATCTCTACTTGTGCCGATACAAATTTGTTGTATCCCATTTTTTCAAGTTCATCTCTAACTTTACCTAAATCATTAGGTTCTGTATATATAACAAATGCTTCATTATCGACTATAAAGTCAGTTGCACCCGCCTCCAGAGCTGCCTCCATTAAGGCGTCTTCATCGTTGTCTTCCTTTTCTATAACTATAACACCGTTTTTTGAAAACATAAATGAAACACAACCAGGGGTCCCCATATTTCCGCCAAACTTATCAAAATAATGACGTAAATCTGCAGCAGTCCTGTTTCTGTTATCTGTAAGTGTCTCAACTATTACAGCTACTCCATTTGGACCATATCCTTCATAAACTATGTCTTCATATTTACTGCTATCGCCATCTCCAGCTGCTTTCTTAATAATTCTTTCTATATTATCGTTAGGAACATTATTAGCTTTTGCTTTTGCTATGCAATCTTTTAGTTTAGAATTAACATTCGGATCAGTGCCTCCCCCTTCTCTAACGGCTACAGACAATTCTCTTCCTATCTTCGTAAATATTTTTGCTCTTTGGCTATCAGTTTTTTCTTTTTTGCGTTTAATGGTACTCCATTTTGAATGTCCTGACATTTAAACTCCCCCTAAATTAAAAGCTTACACAATTTTATCATAATATCACTACTATATCAAGTTTGCCTCAAAATTAGGTTATAATTCCTCCACCAAGTACAATATCTCCGTAATAAAATACTACTGCCTGTCCCCTTGTTATTGACCTTTGCGGTATATCAAAATCCACCTTTACTTTACCTTCAGATATTGGTGTTAATATTGCATCCGCAGGAATAGCTTGATACCTTACTTTTGCATTTACCTTTATTGGGCCTTTTGGAAAATCAAACGGAATAAAGTTTAGATTCTGTGCAATTAAACTTTTACTATATTGACTACCTTCTTTTCCGAGAACTATTATATTATCTTCCGGAATAATATCTATAACATACATAGGTTTTCCAAAAGATACTCCTAGGCCTTTCCTTTGACCAATAGTATATTTTGTAATCCCTTTATGAACTCCTAATACATTACCATCTTTATCTACAAAATTTCCAACTGTATCTTTTTCACCTGTATATTTCTCAATAAATGATGAGTAATCATTATTTTCTACAAAACATATTTCTTGACTGTCAGGCTTTGAAGCAACTGGTAAATCATTATCTCGTGCTATTTTTCTAGCTTCACTTTTATCCATATTAGCCAATGGCATTAAGGTATGTTCTAATTGAAATTGTGTCATATTATACAAAAAATAACTTTGGTCCTTAGCGCACATTGCCTTTTTTAGCAACCATCTATTAATTTCCTTGTTAAATTCAATAACTGAATAGTGACCAGTAGCAACATAATCATATCCTAAAGTTAGAGCCTTGTTTAGTAATGATTCAAACTTAACATACTGATTACACGCAATACATGGATTAGGTGTTTTTCCGCATCTATATTCCTTTACAAAATAATCTATTACACTTTTGCTAAAAATGTCCGTAAAGTTAAGAACTATATGGTCTATACCTAATTTATAGGCTACTCTTCTCGCATCATCTATATCATCCAGAGAGCAACATCCTCCTGAAAGACTTTCACTCATATATTCATCAGGTCTCAGCTTCATTGTCACTCCTGTAACATCATATCCTTGTTGTAATAAAAGAATGGCAGCTACGGAACTGTCTACCCCACCGCTCATCCCTAACATAACTCTTTTTTTCATTTACAGTTCTCCTTTTTGTAATAAATACAATAACTGTTAATATTAAAACACATACTCTCTACTTTTTCAACTCAAAGCTAAAACTTTTAAAATATATAAATTATTTATATCTGACATTTCTTCTATTATATACCTTAAATATTTATAAATAAAAATCCACAGTCATATGACTGTGGACTTTTATCATAAAGCTAAAATTATTTAACTTCGACTTCTGCTCCAGCTTCTGTAAGCTTTGTTTTAAGAGCCTCTGCATCTTCCTTAGAAATTCCCTCTTTAATAGACTTAGGAGCGCCATCAACAATAGCTTTAGCTTCTTTAAGACCTAAACCAGTAACTTCACGAACTACTTTAATTACTTGAATTTTGTTTGCACCTGCAGATTTAAGAACTACATCAAATTCTGTCTTCTCTTCTGCTGCTGCAGCTCCAGCAACAGGAGCAGCTGCAACAGCAACAGGAGCAGCTGCTGATACTCCAAATTCTTCCTCAAGAGCCTTTACTAGTTCGCTAAGTTCAAGAACTGTAAGAGCCTTTACATCCTCAATTAATTTTACAACTTTATCTGACATTACGTAAACCTCCAAAAATTTTAGATAATTATTTTTTATTTATTATGCACTCTGTTTCTCAGCAATAGCATTAAGAGCTACTACTAATCCCTTAATTGTACCATTAAGCACAGTTACAAATCCGGATATTGGTGCATTTAAGCCACCAAGAGCCTTTGCAATAAGAACCTCTTTTGTCGGCAATTTTGCAAGGTCATTAACTTCATCAATACTGATGGTTTTTCCTTCAACAAAACCGGCCTTAACATTAAAGTACTTATTGGCATCTGCAAATTTGCAAAGAATTCTCGCCGAAGCTACATGATCATCTTCACTTATTGCTATAGCTGTTGTTCCTTCAAGAACAGAACTCTCAATATCGATTCCAGCCTCTTTCATAGCACGAGAAAGCAATGTATTCTTTACAACAAAGTAATCAACACCAGCTTCTCTAAGTTCGCGACGCAACTTAGTATCATCAGCAACATTGATACCTTTATAATCAACAATCACGCCTGCACATGCATTCTTTAACTTTTCGGTAAGTTCAGATACAATGGCCTTTTTTTGCTGTAGTACCTTCTCACTTGGCAAATTCATCCACCTCCAATAATTATGAGATATACCATACATAATGAGATCGTATTATATCTAAATAAAACAAAATGCCCTCTCTACTTCACCGTAGAAAGGACAAGAACATACATAGATTGTTTGTATATAAAAGTTCCTTCCTCGGCAGGCAGGGTTTCCCCATTATGCAATAGCACCTGCTGTCTTCAGAAAAACAGCAATTTGTATTATATAACAATCTCCTTAATATGTCAAGCATTAAGGAATTTATTTGGATTAATCTTCACACCAGGCCCCATTGTTGTAGCTACTACGCAAGACTTAATATATTGGCCCTTTGATGCTGCAGGTTTTGCTTTAACTATAGCACTTAAAAGTGCATCTACATTCTCGTAAAGTTTTTCTGCACCAAATGAAGCTTTTCCAAAAGGACAATGAA
>CAKSUE010000128.1 GCA_934501135.1 uncultured Eubacteriales bacterium
TCCCCTTAGAGCAATAGTTGAGATGATAAACGAAGGGGAAGAATCAAGCGAAATTAATAATGAAGCTTTAGAAACCATTTAGGAAGATAAAGAGGAAAAATATCAAATAAACATTCCCTTAGAGCAATAGTTCAGATGATAAAACAAAAGTATTGTGTTAATATCATAAAATAAGGGACACCATTATGGTGTCCCTTTAATCAATCTATTTTACAAAGAAAAATCATCAGGATTATATGTAGGAAGTTTTGGCAAAACTAAAGGCTTTCTTTTAAGCGGATCATATTTAAATTGTTTGCATTTTCCTTTGCGCTCAGAATGTTTTTCAATTTTACAGAATACATCGCCATCTGAATCTGTTTCAGAGTTTTCACAATATGTACAGCATTGCTCAATATACTTTCCAAATAATTTTTTTCTAAACATTTTAGATTTCCCCCACGAAATTATTAACTTACCTATTCTAACACTTTTTGTTTTTTAAATCTATAGTCTTTGGTCCTATACCTATTATAAAAAATATAGATAATAAAATTAGTGCAATACAACTTGAATAATCTGAATAAACAGATAAATTTAATTGTTTGGTTGTATTTGATATAACGTCAGTCTCAATTGGGCTTATATATAAAATAATATCTGTAAATAACGATG
Source organism: uncultured Eubacteriales bacterium (assembly GCA_934501135.1). GTDB lineage: Bacteria > Bacillota > Clostridia > Oscillospirales > Acutalibacteraceae > HGM12814. The sequence continues at coordinate 655 of CAKSUE010000128.1, forward strand.
CTAAGAGTCCATGAATAAACCTAAAGCTCATAAATTTTAAAACTGATATATTTATGCCTTGTATGGATGACAATATTTGAAATTGTACACATAATCCAGCCCAGCCAAGTGCAAAGGATATAAGTTCTAATGGCGCATTTAAGTTAGCTGCTGACATACATCCAGATGTAACTTCTAAGAAGATAGGGAGAAGTGAGTTTGATGTACTATAAGGAAGACCTATGCTGCTAAATAAATAAGAAATCTCTTTTGAAAAACCAACTGAGTCTAAAATCAAGAGTGCGACTGAGAATATAACTACCAGTGAACACAAATTTATTAATCCATAGCAAGCATCAGTGCATGAGTTGATAAATGCACAAGATAGTTTGACATTTTGTATTTTTGGAGTGTAATTATTATTTTTGTGTTTTTGTTCTTTTGAACATAGAAATCCTGTTATTATTCCGAGGGATATAGAAGCTATAATTTGAGATATCAAAATTATTACACCGGCTTTATTACTCCCAAGAAAATTTGTACCAACAACTGAAATAACAAATGCAGGTCCCGCGCCAACAGAGAAAAAAAGCATTCTTTCGGCTTGAGAAGTATCTATTGCATCTTGTTCAAACAGGGATTTTATTCCCCGTGCAGATGTGGGGTATCCACCTATAAGTCCAAGCAAGATAGTAGGCCCGGTACATCCGGGAAGGTGAAAAAGAAATTCGGTTATAGGACTCATAATTTTTCCGAGTTTTAAGGATAAATTAGATTTTACTATAAAACCTGAAATAACCATAAAAGGAAATAGAGAAGGTATAAGTATATTCGAACAGAAAGTTAATCCCTTTTTTACTCCATTTGAACTGTATTCAGGGAAAACTAGAATTATAGTACTTATGATAATAGTTAAAGCTATTAAGACTATTGTTTGAATAGACTTAATAGCAGCTGAAAATTTTTTTGAGAATTTATTATATGTAGGCTCTAATGGAATATTATGAGTTTTTTTTAATATCAATTAATTCACCTCCGTGTAAATGTATATGCGTTTTTTGTGATTTTTATTGCATTGGTAGCATAAATTTTATAAAATCCATTTTTAAATAAAGTAATAATTTATTTGTGTGGTTGTGGGGAGTGAATATATGAAAAGAAAAAAAGAGAGGACTAAAGATGAACCAATAAGAAGAAAAAGTGAGCGGTTAGCCTGCGCAATGCAGATTCCAATGGCTTCAATAATGGATCTTACACATTTTGAACTGAATGGGAACAGAGAAGTAATTGTTGATGGATGCAAAGGAATACTTGAGTATGATGAAAATACAATTAAATTAAATACAGGCAAAATGATCACTAAGTTTTTAGGTAGACGTTTAAATATAAAATGTCTCACACCGGATTCATTAGTTATTGAGGGACTTATCACTAGTATTGAATTCATAACATGAGGTGAAATAAATTTGGTTGGTTTAATAAGGTGGCTTTTAGGATATGTAAAATTTGTTGCAAAAGGGATTTTCCCAGAAAGATTTATGAATTTAATAGCTAAATCTAACATATGCATATGGGACATTAATAGAAAAGGAAATGAGTTATCTGCTTTTGTTGTTGCGAGCGAATACAAAGATTTAAGAAAAATATCTCGTAAAACAGGGACAAAGTTAAGACTGAAAGAAAAACATGGATTACCATTTAGTATTAATAAATACAAAAGAAGAAAAGGATTGATAATTGGGGTACTGGTTTTTTGTTTATTTCTTTATGTACTTTCTATTTATATATGGGAAATAGATTTAACAGGAGATGTGCCAGAAAATACTGCAGAAATTGAAGAGGTAATTGAAGATTTAGGTTTATCGAGAGGGTGCATTAAAAGCAATTTAGATATACCTTATCTAGAACAGAATATTATGATAAGGGTTCCTAGTTTATCGTGGGTATCAATTAATATAAAAGGAAGTTTGGCGGAAGTTTCATTAAAGCAAAGAAAATCTCCACCGATAATTGTTCCAAAAACACAACCATGCAATATAAAATCAAATTCGGATGCTCAGATAATTAGGATGGAAGTTTATAATGGGACCCCAATAGTTAATGATGGAGATGCTGTTGTTGAGGGTCAACTTTTGGTGAGCGGGATATTCGAAGACAAATGGGGAGGAAACGCATTTAAGCATGCAGATGCAAAAGTATGGGCGTTAACTAAGAAAAGTATAACAAATGAAATTAATTTAAATCAGGAGAAACATACTCCGACAGATAAAGTAATTAAACGTGGAAAAATGAAAGTTTTTGGTTTAGAAGTTCCATTAAGTTTAGTTCCTATGCCAAAAGGAGATTATTTAAAAGAAATAGGCAAGAAGGATTTATATCTTCTAGGACAAAAAATTCCAATAACAATTTATAAAGAAATTTACACACAGGAAATTATAGAACCTGTATTTATTAATGAAGACGAGGCTAAGTTGCAGGCAGAAGAATCATTAAAAAGTTATGAGGAAAATAATTTGAAGGATGTAAAAATTTTAAAAAAGAACGTAAATGGATTTATAGATGAGGATAAATATGTAATAAGTGCTGAATACGAATGTCAAGAAAATATAGCGTATAAGGAGGAAATTATTCTCGAATAAATAAGCTGAGATTTATTAATTTAAACATATGCTTATGTTATTTTACATAATATTACAGGCGTTTAGGGGCTTTATTATGTTAAAATATATACAAATCACACAAAAAACAAAAAAAATCTGTTTTTTTAATGACATAGTTGTTGAAATG
>CAKSUE010000129.1 GCA_934501135.1 uncultured Eubacteriales bacterium
ATTCTTATGCTGGCATTTTTGGGATTATTTATAATTTTTTCTGCATTGTTTCCCAAAAAGGAAAAAATAAAAAAGACAAAAACAGTACGCAGTATAGTTTTAAAACCATTAGGAATAACCGTTAAAATAATAAGGAATCCAGTGTCTTGTGATTTTGATAAATCTAAACATATAGATATACTGGAAGCGGTATATTTAGGGGTAGCTTTGTCAATTGATTCATTTGCTGCTGGCGTTAGTTCTGTTATATCCGGAGGCATTAATTTGCTAATGATTCCGATATCTGTTGGATTAGCTCAATTGGCATTTTTAACTTTGGGCGATGCAATAGGCAAAAAAATATCATCTATATCTAAAATTGATTCTAAAGTTTTCGTTGTTATATCTGGTTCTTTACTTATTGTCATGGCACTTTTAAGAGTATTTTTATAAAATGGAAAACGCCAGTGGATATCCACTAGCGTTTTTTATAGTGCTTCTATAAAGCTGTTTGGGGGAATAATGCCACTATTATAAGTGCTTATAAGAATATCAGACACAATATTTGAGAATGCAAGACTGTTGTTGCCGGGACAAAAACCATATAGACAGTTTTTAAGACCTTCAAATTCACCTATGATAGGAAGTCCGTTTTCAGTTTGTATATAGTCCGTGGCAAATGCATACTCTGGGGAGGCGTTACAAAGCCCGGGAAAGTAGTATGACAGCCCCTCGCTAAGACTGTCGAATTTTTTACCTTCAAATTTATTAATACAAGATTCATCGCTAAAAATACTTGTTATCTTTCTAAAAGGTTCAACCATTCCTGCATCTAGACCATAGGAAAGAATTCTTTTATCTTTTGTTACAGCAAAATTTATTTTAGGTGTGTCTACACAATTTATTAAACATGTGTTATCCCAACCCGAGAAATTTTCAATTGGTTCAGTTGCAACTGCAAAGCTAGTTCTCTTTGTTCCAACATCTTTTAAAATTTCGTTGATGTTTTGTCCTATAACAGAAATTATGCAATTTGCGTTAACTTTCATTCCGGAATTTGTTTTTACATATGGTATATTGTGATCTGTGCCTATAACTTCAATGCGGGAGTTTTCAAATATGCCGGCTCCTATTTTTTCACACTTTTTTATTATCTCATGAGTTAGCATATATGGGTCGACAGTTGCAGCGAGGTTATTGTATATTATGCCTGATTCTATATCAAATGGGAATCTATCTAATGCATCATCTTTTGTTAAGAAGCTTACATCAAATCCGTTGTGTTTTAATAGAATATATTCTTTTTGAAGAAATTCATTTTGTAATTTATCTTGGGTAAATAATAAAGAATTACCTCTTGTAAATCCACATGTACTTGGAAGTGAGGAACATAGATTTTCAATTTCATCAATGGCCTTTTTAATAAGATTATAAGTTTCAATGGCATTTGAAATACCAACATCTTTTGAAAGCTGGTATAATCCCTTGTTTACATGAAGTTGCAATGTTCCATAAGATTGTGATGTTAAAGAAGAGGCGATAGGGTCTGCAGATATAAGTATTGTGTCTATACCTTGAGATACAGCCCTTAAACAGCAAAGTGCGCCTGTAAGACCTCCACCTAATATACAAACTTCTGCACTTTCATCGTGAGATAACCATGGATAGGTATATGGTACTTTATTTATGGCAGTCCATAGAGGTCTATTTATATAAGTATTTTCCAATTAGTACACCTTCTTTTTAGTTTATACATAGCTATTGTAGGCATTAACATGCAATTTTATTCATAGTATGTATTTTATTGGTAAATAATCAATATATTGGAATGATAATTTGGTATTAATAGATCTATTTTTACAATTTATAAAATATTTTCTATATTACTTGATAAATATTTCAAAAGTGTTTATACTTTACTTGTATATATAAATACGGGAACTTTAAATTGAAAGGAGTACAACTATGAATTATTCCCATGAAGTGGAAGCAATGTGTACTGTAAAAAAAGGCCCAAATCACGGACCAGCCCCAATCCCTGAAGAAGGTAAATGGGTAAAAGCTTATGAAATTAAAGATATTTCAGGTCTTTCGCATGGTGTCGGTTGGTGTGCACCACAGCAGGGCGCTTGTAAATTAACACTTAATGTTAAAGATGGTATTGTAGAAGAAGCTTTGATAGAGACAATTGGATGTTCTGGTATGACACATTCTGCAGCTATGGCTTCAGAGGTTCTTCCGGGAAAAACTCTTTTGGAGTGCCTGAATACAGATTTAGTTTGCGATGCTATAAATGTAGCTATGAGAGAGATTTTCCAGCAATTGGTATATGGACGCAGCCAAACTGCTTTTTCTGAAGCTGGGCTGCCTGTAGGAGCAGGTTTAGAGGATCTTGGTAAAGGACTTCGTTCACAAGTTGGAACTATGTTTAGCACAAGATTAAAAGGCGTTCGTTATATGGAAATGGCTGAGGGATATATTATTTCAATGGCTCTTGATGAAAATGATGAAGTTATTGGATATAAGTTTGTAAGAGTTGGAAAAATGCTTGAGGATATTCGCCATGGAGTAAATCCTGAAGTTGCTTACAACAATAATATAGGACAATACGGCAGATACGATGGAGCTGCTAAATATATAGATCCGCGTGAAGAATAATAGGACCATACTAAATAAGGAGGACTAAACTTTATGGCTAATGATGTTAGATTTGAAGGTAAAGAGAGAAGAATTGCCAAAATAGAGAAGTGTCTTTTAAAGTATGGCCTTAAAAGCCTTGAAGACGCTAGAGATTTATGTTTAAATAACGGTGTAGATGCAGATGCAATAATTAAAAGTGTTCAGCCGATAGCTTTTGAAAATGCAAGCTGGGCATATACTTTGGGTTGTGCTATTGCTATAAAAAAAGGAGTAAAAACGGCTGCTGAAGCTGCAGAGGCTATAGGTATTGGTTTGGAAGCCTTTTGTATTCCTGGTTCTGTTGCAGAGCAACGTCATGTTGGCATGGGGCATGGTAATTTAGGAGCTATGCTTCTAAGAGATGAGACAAAGTGCTTTGCTTTCTTGGCTGGCCATGAATCCTTTGCTGCGGCAGAAGGAGCTATAGGTATAGCAAGAACTGCAAATAAGGCAAGGAAAGAACCATTGAGAGTTATTTTAAATGGTCTTGGAAAAGATGCCGCATATATTATTTCTAGAATTAATGGATTTACTTATGTAAAGACAGACTATGATTTCTTTTCGGGAGAATTAAAAATACTCGAAGAAAGAGCATTTTCTAAAGGTGAAAGAGCGGCCGTTCGTTGTTATGGTGCAAATGATGTTATGGAAGGTGTAGCAATTTTAAGACATGAGGGCGTGGATGTTTCAATTACAGGAAACTCAACTAACCCAACTCGTTTCCAACATCCTGTTGCTGGAACTTATAAAAAGTGGG
>CAKSUE010000130.1 GCA_934501135.1 uncultured Eubacteriales bacterium
GGATTAAATATGGCAAGATTCTTTACAGATAAGGTTGTTAATGACACACTTATTTTAGAAGGAACAGATGCATCACATATATCTAAATCGCTAAGAATGAAAATTGGCGATGAAGTAACAGTTTGTGATAAAAACGAAATAGATCATAGATGCACAATAGTTAAGATGGAGAATAATTGTGTATTTTTGAAAGTCATAAAATCTACTCATTGTATTAATGAGCCTAATATCAACGTTACGTTATATCAGGCAATTCCTAAATCGGATAAAATGGATTTAATAGTACAGAAATGCGTTGAACTTGGTATCTGCAAAATCGTACCTGTAGAAACAGAAAGATGCGTTTCAAGGCCCGATGCTAAAGCTATGAATAAAAAAATAAATAGATGGCAAAAAATAGCAGAAGAGGCAGCAAAACAGTCTAAAAGGGGAAAAATTCCCGTAATAGAACCATTACTAAACTTAGATAAGGCAGCTAAGATATCTCAAAAAAGTGATTGCTCTTTAGTATTTTACGAGCTAAATGGAGAAAAAATAGGTAGTATTATAAAAAATCAACCAAAAACAATATCTATGTTTATTGGCCCTGAAGGCGGGTTTAGTAAGCAGGAAATCTCGATGTTATCTTCTTATAATATTAAAAGTGCCACATTGGGAAGGCGTATTTTAAGAACAGAAACTGCTCCTATTGCAGCATTATCTATTATAATGTATAACACCGGCAATATGGAAATTTAATAATACATATAAAAGCAATTGGATATAATATAATCTAATTGCTTTTTTATTAAAAATTACATATTAAGTATAGTAAATGTTATTGATCTATTTGAATATATAAATACAAATTCGGAAGAATAAAATTATATACTAAAATGGATTGGTGGTTTTATAATGGCAAAAAGAATAGGCAGGTATACTCTTCAGATGGAAAATATGCCATCAGTACAGGGTTTTGCATCTGTTTGCGGAAAAAAGGAGTCTGAAGGTCCTTTAGGAAAGCACTTTGACCAAACATTTGATGATACCACGCTTGGAGAATCAAGTTGGGAAAAAGCCGAAAGCAGATTGCAAACAGAAGCAGTAAACAGGGCATTAGAAAAAGCATCGGTAAATGCTTCAGATATAGATTTTATATTTGCCGGAGACCTTCTAAATCAATGTATATCATCTACATTTGGTTTAAGAAGCTTAGAAATACCATTTCTTGGGCAATACGGTGCCTGCTCTACAATGGCACAGACTTTAGCATTATCCTCAATAATGGTAGATACAGGTGTTGCCGAGAGATGTATAGCTGTAACTTCGTCACATTTTTGTTCTGCAGAACGTCAATTCAGGTTTCCGCTTGAATACGGAGGACAAAGAACACCTACCGCACAATGGACAGTAACTGGATCTGGTGCAATAGTTGTTGGAAACACAGGCGAAAGTCCTTGTATTTCGGCTATAACAATAGGCAAAATCGTCGATATGGGTATTAAAGATGCCAATAATATGGGGGCTGCAATGGCTCCAGCAGCTGCAACAACTATAAAAAATTTCCTTAAAGACACAGAATCCAGTCCTGATAATTACGATTTAATTTTAACAGGAGACCTTGGCACTGTTGGATCGAAATTATTAATCGAATTGCTTCAAAGGGATGGCATAAATATCAAAAATAAGCACAGCGACTGTGGTGTTATGATATATGATATAAAAAATCAAGACGTTCACGCCGGAGGTTCCGGATGTGGCTGTTCAGCCTCTGTTTTATGTTCTGTTATTTTAAATCAGTTAAAAAATGGAGAACTATCAAATGTTTTATTTATTGCTACAGGTGCATTAATGTCACCCACTTCATCTCAACAGGGTGAGAGCATCCCTGGTGTTGCTCATTTAGTTCATCTAAAAAGCTGCAGCGGAAAATCAAATTAATATATTTCAAAAAAATGAGCTATTACAACATTATGTAATAGCTCTTCTTAATTTATTTCTTTTTATAAATAACTAATATCCTTATTAAATAATTGTACACAAAAACAATACCCGTAGCAATTACTTTTGCTAACATGTCCCATATATTAAACCATCCATGCAATATCCACATAATTAATACATTAAACAATAATCCCAGTGCACTTGCCATATAAACTTTAAGGATTTCTGAAAATACATTACCTTTTGTGGCATTTCTAAAGGTTATTAATCTACCAAATAGCCAATTAGAAAATGTTGATATTACTATTGCTATTATAGTTGCTACTATATATGAAATAGAAAAATAATTTTTAAATACCCAATAAAATACCCACTCAACTATAGTAGATAAGGCACCTACAATTACATAAGATATAAAGTTTTTTATCTGTTCATCATTTATTTTCTTCGTGATGCTCTTTATCTGTGTTAACATCCAAGACATTCTTTTTATCTTCCCTTTCGGTTAGTTTATTATTTACAGCTTCAAAAGATGCACACATAGAGTGGTAAATGTTATTATATCGATGATGACCATTTCTTTCTACACAGAATAAATTTTTTAGAAAACAAATATTTAACTAACTTATCCATTTCATCATATGTATCAAAATATGTCAGGTAAATCTTCTGCGCCCTTTTCATATGAGTAATCAATAACTTCTTTTTCACTATCAATTAATCTCATTTTAATCATTTCCGAAATACCGAGCTTTGCAAACTCTTACTCTGACATATTCCATAAACCATCATTATTTACAAAATATTTTCTCAGCTGTTACCTCCCACAATTGACCTGTTTCAAGCTTTGGATACTTAAATTGTTCAATAAGAGAAGATTCTACTTTACGATTGTTCTTTACAAATATCCTGCCAAGAATATCTTCTTTAAATTTTATTACGTTTAAATGTTGGGACAATAGATGAAATTACACTTTCTATTTTATCTTCATTATTATCTTCAGCATATTGCCTTAAATCTTCTAATTGCCCTCTAAATTTGTCTAAATCCATTTCTATAGGTTTACCTATATAAATTTTGTCGCTATCAGTTTTGGTAATTCCCTCTTCATCTAAAAGAAGCTCTTCGTATAGTTTTTCTCCCGGTCTTAAACCAGTATACTCAATGTTAATATCCTCACCGGGTTTAAAACCGGATAATCTAATAAGATTCTCAGCAAGATCTTTAATTTTAACTGCTTCACCCATATCGAGAATAAATATCTCGCCACCTTTAGCGATTCCGCCTGCAGTAAGCACTAATGAAACAGCTTCCGGTATCGTCATAAAATATCTAATTATATCAGGATGCGTAACAGTTACAGGACCACCATTTTTTATTTGCTCTTTAAACAAAGGAATAACCGACCCATTTGATCCCAAAACATTTCCAAATCTAACAGCCACAAACTCCGTTGAACTATTTTTATTCATTAA
>CAKSUE010000131.1 GCA_934501135.1 uncultured Eubacteriales bacterium
CCTTATTTTAATGCTAAAAGTTGTTAATTATGATATAATATAAAAATAAAGTTGTATAAAGTTATGGGGGCTAATATTTAATTAAAATGGAAGAAAATTGTCTTTTAGAAGTCACCGGATCGGTAGAACAAATAATTTTTAAAAATGAATCAAATGGATATACTGTCCTTAGTCTTGCCACAGAAGATGATATAATTACAGCAGTAGGAATAATGCCTCTTGCTGGTGTAGGAGAAGAACTTAGATTAGTTGGTAGGTTTAAAGAACATCCAAGTTTTGGTCAGCAGTTTTCAGTTGAGGCTTATGAGAGATTTATGCCAACAACATCAAAAGCTATTATTAAATATCTATCTTCTGGTTCGGTAAAAGGCATAGGGCCTGTTTTGGCTGCTAGAATAGTAGAAACTTTTGTGGATAATACTATTGAAATAATGCAAAAAGATCCACAAAGACTTTGTTCTATAAAAGGAATTACAAAAGCTAAAGCACAAAGTATATCTGAAGAATTGAATAATATCTTCGGAATGAAAGAAGTTATGATGTACCTTAGTAATTATGGAATAACTGCTGAGGAATCTATAAAAATATGGAAAACATTTGGATCTGGTGCAATTGACCAGATAAATGAAAATCCTTATATTATTTGTGATTCACCAATAGAAATAAGCTTTGATAAAGCAGATCAAATATCTATGTCTTTAGAAAAATCACAAGATAATGGCTTTAGAATTAGAGCGGGAATTATTTATGTTCTTGAACACAATATGAAAAATGGACATACATGTTTACCAAAAGACAAATTAATTCCGGCAGCTGCAGGTTTTTTAGAGGTAGATATCTCTAAAGTAGAAGATGAGATTGAAGCTCTCATTAATTCTAATTTATTAGTTTTAGAAAGTTTTAACAATAGGGATTTTATATTTATACCTAAAATGTATAATAGTGAAATATATACAGCAGGAAGAATAATTATGCTTCTCAATTTTCCCCCAAGAATTATTACAGGAATTGAAGAAAAAATTGAAAAAATTGAATTAGAAAATGGAATAAAATATGCATCATTACAAAAAGAAGCAATAACAGCTGCACTATTAAAAGGTACATTAATACTCACAGGTGGTCCCGGTACAGGTAAAACTACAACACTTAATGCAATTATTAAAATATTGAATTCTGTAGGCGAAAAGGTTCTTTTAGCGGCACCAACAGGGAGAGCTGCGCAAAGAATGAGCGAGCTTACTGGCTATGAGGCTAAAACTATACATAGATTATTAGAAGTTGAGTGGGATGAGAAAGATAATGCGAAATTTAAAAGAAATGAGAAGAATCTTTTAGAATGTGATGCCTTAGTACTTGATGAGCTTTCAATGGTAGATTCTAATATTTTTGAGAGTGTATTAAAAGCATTGCCACTAGGTGCAAGATTAATAATGGTTGGAGACTCAGATCAATTACCATCTGTAGGACCTGGTAACGTTTTGGGAGACCTTGTTAATTCTGGAGCTGTTCCGGTGGTAAAACTTGAACAGATATTTAGGCAAGCAATGAGTAGTCTTATTATAACAAATGCACATAAAATAGTTAAAGGTATTAATCCAGAACTTAGTAAGAAGGATAATGATTTTTTCTTTTTAGACTCCTGGGATGCCGAAAAGATAGTTAATATTATAGGAGATCTATGTACAAAAAGACTTCCAAAAGCATATGGCTATTCTCCATTGTTTGATATGCAGGTAATTTGTCCAGGCAAAAAGGGAAAGGTAGGAACAATAGAACTGAATAAAAAACTTCAATCTGCTTTGAATCCATATAATCCTGAAAAAAAGGAGATATTAATAAACGGTAATGTATTCAGGGAAAACGATAAAGTTATGCAAATAAAAAATAACTATAATATTCCGTGGAAAAGAGATAGTGGTGAATCTGGTGAAGGGGTATTTAATGGTGATGTTGGTATACTAATAGGAATAGATAGATCAACTTCGTCGCTTCTTGTAGCGTTTGATGATAAAGTTGCTGTTTATAATTTTGAAAATGCTTCTGAGTTAGAACTGGCATATGCTATTACTATACATAAGAGTCAGGGAAGTGAATTTGAAGTTGTTATTATGCCAATGTTTAGAGGTGCACCTCAGCTAAGCTATAGAAATTTACTTTATACAGGAGTAACTAGAGCAAAAAGCATGATAATAATGGTTGGAGTAAAAGATGAGGTTTATAAAATGGTTGAAAATAATAGAAAAACAAAAAGATTTTCAGGTCTTTATAATTTTTTAATATTAAGTAGGGATAATTAAATGATTAAACTGATAAATAAAGTATTTAGCATTATCTATCCCAATAGATGCCCGTTTTGCGATAAAGTTATTAAGTCATCATCTAATATGTGTACTACTTGTAAGAGTGATGTTGTACCATTATTTATAAGTAGAGACATATTTTTATCAGGAAAGAAAATTCCTTGTATATCTCCATTTAAATATACCGGTAAAGTAGCAGAATCTATTAAAAGATTTAAGTTTAGAGGAAGAAAAGAATATGCAGAATGTTTAACGAATTTTATGTTAGATACATTTAATATTTATTACAAGGATAAAAAATTTGATTATATAACTGCTGTTCCGTTGCATTCAAGCAGGAAAAGAGAAAGAGGATATAATCAAGCGGAAATATTATCGAAAAAACTTGGCAAAGGGATTAATATTACATATAAGAATTTACTTAAAAAAGATAAGATAAATTTACAACAACATAGCCTTTCTTATGATCAAAGAGAGGAAAACGTAAAAGGTGTATATTCTACAAAGAATAAAGATATAATTAATGGTAGCAAAATATTAATTTGTGATGATGTAATTACAACAGGAAGCACTTTAAGAGAATGTTGTAGGGTACTTTATGAAAATGGGGCTGAAGAAGTGTTCTGTATTACTATAGCCAGCACAAAAGTAAATTAAGGATATAAATAAATTGAAACCTAGAATTTTATAAAACGGAGGGATAATAATGTCGGTAGATATTGCAATTGATTTAGGAACGTCTATGACCCGTATTTATATTGAAAAAAGGGGAATAGTTATATCTGAGCCAACAGCAATAGCGGTGGATTTAAGGAATGACAGTGTTTTAGCTGTAGGAGAAAGGGCATATGATATGTTAGGAAAAACTTCAGACAGTATGGTTGTAATATGTCCCTTAGAGGGAGGAGTAGTTTCTGACTTTAATTTGGTTGTAGAAATATTAGAGAGATTCTTAAAAAGAGTAGGTTCAGGGAAATTCGTTATGCCAAGAGCAATTGCCTGTGTTCCAAGCGAAATTACCGAGGTTGAAAAAAGAGCAATAGTAAATACAATAAGTACTATTGGAGTAAGAAAGGTATTTCT
>CAKSUE010000132.1 GCA_934501135.1 uncultured Eubacteriales bacterium
TTTAATGATATTAAAGAGGGAGATATTTTTGAAGCATTTATAATTGAGGAATATAAAGATTAATTTTTCAAATGATATATAAAGGGCAGTACGAAACACCTTACCATATTGCCTTTATTCATATAAACTTAAGGGGGTCTCAAAATGCAAAGTAGAAAAATGGATAGAATTACAGAAGACATTAAAAGAGAACTAACATCAATACTTAGAGAGATGAAAGACCCAAGAGTCCATAATTCAATTATAAGTATTGTTAGGGTTGATGTTAGTAGTGACCTTTCAACATGTAAGGCATATATAAGCTCTGTTGATGGTTTGGATAAAGCTAACGAAGCAGTTAAGGGACTTAAATCTGCAGCCGGATATATAAGAAGAGAAGTAGGAAGCAGATTACCTTTAAGATATGTTCCTGTTATGAATTTTTATGCGACAGATTCTATTGAATATAGCGCAAATATATCTAAGATTTTGAACGAAATGGATTTAGAAGGGAAAGAAAACGGTGGATGTGAAGAGAGTCTCTGATATTCTTAAAGAAAAAAATAATTTTTTATTACTAACACATCAATATCCAGACGGAGATACTTTAGGCTCTGCATTTGCATTATGCAGGGCTCTACAAAGTATGGGAAAATATGCAAAAGTATTGTGTAACGATAAAATTCCAGATAAATTTGACTATATATATAATTGTGTAGAAATGCAGGAGTTTAAAGGTGAATTTATTGTTAGCATAGATATTGCAGATCCTCAACTTTTAGGAGATAGATTATCTTGCTATACAGATAAGGTGGATTTGTGCATAGATCATCATGGTTCAAATATTAATTATGCAAAAGTGAATTTTGTTAATCCTGATGCAGCAGCAACTGCTGAAATTGTAGCAGATATTATTAGGAAAATGGGTGTTAATATAGACAGTAAAATTGCAGATTGTATATATACGGGTTTATCAACAGATACAGGATGCTTTAAATATTCAAATGCTAAACCTAAAACTTATAGAGTTGCTGCAGATATGATTGAACTAGGTGCAAGATCAGCAATTATAAATAAGCTTATGTTTGATACAATAACAAAGCAAAGACTTGAATTGGAAAAACTTGTTCTTGAAACACTGGAATTCTTTTGCGATGATAAATGTGCAGTTGTATATGTTACAAACGATATGCGAATTAAATCGGGAACAGCAGATGAAGATATAGATGGCATATCCTCAATTCCAAGAAGGATAGAAGGTGTGCAAATAGGAGTAACATTAAGAGAAAAAGAAAATGGAATATTTAAAATTTCGTTAAGAACAAATGGTATATTAAATGCATCGGAAATATGTAAAAAATTTGGCGGTGGAGGACATCCTACAGCTGCGGGATGTACAATATATGGCGGCTTAGAAAATGCAAAGAGAAGTATAGTTGAGGCTGTTTGTAAAGAGATTAGGGAAAAGTTATAATGGATGGAATTATTGTTATTAATAAACCTGAAGGATATACATCATTTGATGTTGTTTCAGTTATGAGAAAACTTTTTTCACAGAAAAGGATTGGCCATGCAGGAACCTTAGATCCTATTGCTACAGGTGTATTGCCAATTCTTTTAGGAAGTTCAACTAAAGCACAAGATATATTTCCAAATAGTGATAAAGAATATGTAGCAGAGTTTAAATTAGGTGTTACAACAGATACTTTAGATATAACAGGAAAAGTATTAACAAGATTTGATGCGACTGTTAATAGATTTCAAGTTGAAGAAGCATTGAAATATTTTAAAGGGAATATCAAACAAACACCGCCTATGTATTCAGCCTTAAAAAAGGATGGAAAAAAGCTTTATGAATTGGCTAGAGAAGGCATAGAGATTCAAAGAGAACAAAGAGATATAACCATTAAAGAAATAGAACTAATGTACTTTAATGAACAGGAACAAACAGGCATTATTAGAGTTTTGTGCTCTAAAGGTACATATATAAGAAGCATATGTGATGATTTAGGATCTAAGTTAGGCTGCGGCGCTATAATGACTAATCTTAAACGAACTATGGCTTGTGGACTTAAAATAGGAAATAGTATAACAATTAGTGAAGCAAAAGAACTTAGCGCAGAAGGTAGACTTAATGAAAAGGTTATTGGTGTAGATAATATTTTTAAAATTTATAAATATGTAAATGTTAGTGAAGCGCAAGCAAGAAGATTTAAAAATGGTGGAAGTTTAGATTTGTTTAGAACAAACATTAAGAATAATTGCATGGACAAAGAAATATTTAGGGTTTATTATAATAAAAAGTTCTTAGGATTGGGTATTTCTTCTAAAACTATGAGTCAGCTTCTAATATATAAGCTTTTTTAGGTTAAGAGGTGAAGATAATTAATGATAAAGACTTCAGGACTTAATGACTGTTCTTATAAAGAAACTTCTGTGGCACTTGGATGTTTTGATGGACTACACTTGGGGCATAAAAAGGTTATAACTCAAGCTGTTGAATTGTCCGGCGAAAACTTGTGTCCTACGGTATTTACCTTTTCTAATATTCCTGAAGTCAAACTTAAAGGAAAACATCCATCTAATTTGTTAACTATTGAAGATAAGCTTGAAATTCTCGATACTTGGGGGGTTAGACAGGTTTATCAAGTGAAGTTTTCTGATATTATGGATTTTTCTCCGGAAGAGTTTATTGCAAAAATCCTTAAAGAGAATTTAAAAGCAAAAAAAGTTTTTTGTGGGTTTAATTATAGGTTTGGTAAAGATGGTAAGGGAGATACAAGGCTATTAATAAAACTTTGTAAAGCAAACGGAATAGAACCTTATATTGTAAATCCGGTGAGGGTTGATAATATTAATGTGAGCTCTACTGTAATAAGAGAGTATATAAAAAATGGGAACGTAAAAAAAGCAAAAAATATGTTAGGGCGATACTTTAGCCTTAACTTTGTTATAGTTGAAGGTAAGAGACTTGGCAGAAAAATAGGAACTCCAACATTAAATCAATGGATACCTGAAGATTTTATTATGCCAAAGTTTGGTGTTTATGCTTCTACTACCCATATTGGGGAAAATATCTATTGCTCTGTTACTAATATAGGGACAAATCCAACAACAAAAGATGGATTTCCTAAAGCCGAAACATGGGTACCTGAGTATATAGGTAAAGATCTTTATGGAAAAAAGATAAAGGTTGACCTTATAGAATATTTAAGAGAAGAAAAAAAGTTTTCGAATTTAAATGAACTGAAAAGTGCAGTTATAAACGATGCAGAAATATCTAAAAATATAACAAAAAAAAAGAATGTATCTTATAAATAATATAAGATACATTTTTGTATATAGAAAACCACGCGTTAGACGCGTGGTTCAGTTTAGCTTAAGCGATGAGG
>CAKSUE010000133.1 GCA_934501135.1 uncultured Eubacteriales bacterium
TTTTCTTATTCCATATGATATTCCTATTCCAAGAGAATCCATACTTAGAGAAACAGAGAGTAAAATTAAAGCTAAAATACCCATAACTCCCTCCTTGCGCCAATTTATAACACTTATCTTTTAAATACAGAAAATTCAAGCTACTATCAATGCTACCTTATAAAGCAAATTCGATATCATATCATATGCCACATTTTATTTTTGGGTTACGCGCATACAAGCTGTTGTTTTTATATATAATGTTATATAGTCTATAATTCTTGGGAGTTGATAATCATGGAATGGCATAGTCTGGGCGCAGAAGAAATCCTAAATAAGCTTGAAGTATCTAGAAAAAAGGGTCTTAATGCTAAAGAAGTAAGTGCTCGTTTAGCAAAGTATGGCGAGAATAAAATATTAGAAAAGAAAAATAAAAGTATAATTGTAAAATTTTTCGAACAATTTAAAGATTTCATGGTAATTATTCTGCTTATTGCAGCTGTGATATCTTTTATAACAGCAATATTTGAAAACAGTAGTGATTATATTGATTCGGTTATAATCTTATTTATAGTAGTTTTAAACGCTATAATAGGTGTAATACAAGAAAGTAAAGCAGAAAAAGCAATAGATGCTTTAAAGAAACTCTCTGCGCCTCACGCTAGACTTATAAGAGGCGGAAAGGAAATACATACAGATTCTAAAAATGTTGTACCGGGAGATATTCTCCTTTTAGATACCGGCGACTTTATATGTGCAGACGCAAGATTAATTGAAACTTACAATTTAAAGACTGAAGAATCTGCTTTAACTGGTGAATCCTTACCATCCGAAAAAAACGCAGATATAATTGTTGATTCAGATAAAGGAATAGGTGACAGAAAAAATATGGTATTTTCCGGAAGTGTAGTAACTTCTGGCCATGCAGTTGCTGTTGTTGTTGCAACAGGTATGGATACTCAAGTAGGAAGAATTGCAACAATGATTAACCAAGAAGATTCTCCTCAGACACCTCTGCAAAAGAAACTAGCACAAACCAGTAAATTCTTGGGTATTGGCGCTATAATAATCTGCATAGGTATTTTCTTTTTAGGATTAATGCAAAACACAAATCCGCTTGAAATGTTTATGATATCAATAAGCCTAGCTGTTGCTGCAATTCCTGAAGGTTTACCTGCTGTTGTTACAATAGTTCTTGCCATGGGAGTAAAACGAATGGCAATGAATAGGGCAATAATAAGAAAACTACCTGCTGTTGAAACCCTTGGAAGTGCAACTGTTATTTGTTCAGATAAAACAGGAACACTAACTCAAAACAAAATGACAGTAACAAAACTCAGCACTGCAAACAACTATGTCGAATTTTCTTCAGATGAAGGATTAAATATTCTAACAATGGCATCACTATGTAACAACTCTAGTTTAGCAGGAGACTTTGGACACTGGAAAGCTTCGGGAGAGCCAACAGAAAAAGCTATAGTATTAGCTGCTGCAAAGTCCGGAAAAGTAAAGTCTGCCATAGATAACCAATTTCCACGTGTTGGTGAGGCTCCGTTCGACTCTAAAAGAAAACTAATGAGTACAATACATAAATTGGGAGAAAACAGATATAGAGTAATAACAAAAGGTGCACCTGATGTATTAATAAGCCATTGCACCTCTTACAACACAAACGGGACTGAAAGCAGGCTAGACTATAGAACAACATGCGCTATTGAAATGCAAAACAAAAAAATGGCTGAAAATGCTTTAAGGGTCTTAGCCGTTGCATATAGAGATGTGCCATATCAACCAACATCTGCAAAAGATATGGAAAAAGATCTTTGTTTTTGTGGTCTAATAGGAATGATTGATCCTCCCCGCCCTCAGGTTAAGCATGCTGTTACCGAATGTATAAATGCTGGCATTAAACCCGCGATGATTACTGGAGACCACATAATAACCGCTTCTGCAATTGCTAAAGAGCTTGGCATTTTAAGGGATGATGATCTTGCAATAACAGGAAATGAAATTGAAAAAATGTCGCAAAGTGATTTAGAAAAAAGAATACATTTATATTCGGTTTTTGCGAGAGTATCTCCAGAACACAAAGTAAGAATTGTAAAGGCCTTTCAGAAAAACGGTGAAATTGTTGCAATGACAGGCGATGGTGTAAACGATGCACCAGCACTTAAAGCTGCAGATATTGGTTGTGCAATGGGACGTTCAGGTACAGATGTAGCAAAAGAGGCATCTGATATGATATTAACTGATGATAATTTTACAACAATAATTCATGCGGTAAAACAAGGTAGAGGTATATTTGAAAATATAAAAAAGACAGTTCATTTTCTTTTATCTAGTAATATTGGTGAGATAATAACGGTTCTTGTTGCATTTTTAATGGGCATACCAACACCTTTATTAGCAATTCAACTTTTATGGGTAAATCTTGTAACAGACTCATTTCCTGCTCTTGCCTTAGGTGTTGAGCCCATAGATCCAGACATAATGAAACAAAAGCCAACTAATTCAAAGAAAAGTATATTTACCGGAGGAATGGGATATAATATATGCGTTGAGGGTTGTTTTATAGGCGCAATATCGCTTTTAGCATTTGTTATAGGAATAAAATTTTTCGATACTACACCTAATCCCATAATTGGTAGGACAATGGCATTTTGTGTTTTAAGTTTATCTCAAATAGTTCACGCTTTTAATGTGCGGAGTGAAAAATCTTTCTTTAAATATGGACTCTTGCATAATCCCCAAATGGCAGTTTCATTTGTAGTTTGTTTAATTTTACAATTATCTGTGGTATCGGTTCCATCAATAGCAAATGTATTTAAAACTATACCTCTTGATTTTATACAATGGACAATTGTTGCTCTTCTTTCGGTCTCGATACTAGTACTTGTAGAAATAGAAAAATATATTATAAAACTCAAAGTCTTAATAAAAAAATAGATTCCTATCCAACTATAATTATAAAATTACGATTATTGGTTTTTCTATTCCAAAGTCGTAATTTTTTTGCTATAATACTTGCTATAACCAAATTAAAGGAGGCGTAATGTGTTTCTTCGACCATACACATTTTCAAATATAATATTTCTAAATACTGTTTTCATACTCATATGGCATATGCTATGCTTCATTTTATGCGTTATATGCAATCCTTCTATATTTGCTTCAAGTAAAAGGATGTTTAAAGCAAGAAAATGGGAAAAAAACGGTAAGTGGTATGAGGACAAGCTTCTTATAAAAAAATGGAAAGATCGCCTCCCTCAACATATAGGCAAAGGTGGATTTTCTAAACAACATTTCACCAGCCTTTCAATTGAGTATATAGATACTTTTATAAAAGAAACTTGCAGGGCCGAATGGGATCACGCAATG
>CAKSUE010000134.1 GCA_934501135.1 uncultured Eubacteriales bacterium
GAAATGGGCAATAGAGAACGGTAAAAAATATTTTTCAGTTGCATCTGGTGGAGGAACTGGACGTACATTACATCCCGATAATATGGCTGCGGGACCTGCTTCATATGGTCTTACAGATACAATGGGACGTATGCATAGCGATGCCCAGTTTGCCGGTTCATCTTCTGTTCCAGCTCATGTTGAAATGATGGGATTGATCGGTATGGGTAATAATCCAATGGTTGGAGCTACAGTTGCTTGTGCTGTTGCAGTAATTGAAGGACAAAATAATAAATAGTGCTTGAAGTTACAACCTCCGGCTTAGCTGGGGGTTGTGACTTCAGATAAAATATACTTTAATTAATACAATTAACGACTTTATATTTTTAAGTTTATTATGTATAATAATTTTGGTGAGTTTATAGATCCAAAAATCATAAGGAGCGTGGTTAGATGCCTTTAGTAAACACAATAGAAATGTTTAAAAAAGCCTATGAGGGCGGGTATGCAATAGGTGCATTTAATGTTAATAATATGGAGATTGTTCAGGGTATAACAGAAGCTTGTAAAGAGCTTAATTCACCTGTAATTCTTCAAGTTTCATCAGGGGCACGTAAATATGCAAACCATACCTATTTAAAAAAATTGGTAGAAGCTGCAGTTGAAGAAACCGGACTTCCAATAGTTTTACATCTTGATCATGGTGATTCATTTGAACTTTGCAAAAGCTGTATTGATGGTGGATTTACTTCTGTAATGATAGATGGCTCTCATTTAGATTATGAGGAAAATATTGCCTTAGCAAAAAGGGTTGCAGATTACGCTCATGAAAGAAATGTAACAGTTGAGGCAGAGCTGGGAAGGTTAGCAGGTGTTGAAGATGATGTTAATGTTTCAGCAGAGGATGCTTCTTATACAAACCCTGCGCAAGTACAGGATTTTGTAGAAAGAACAGGTGTTGATTCATTGGCTATTGCTATTGGAACTAGCCATGGTGCATATAAATTTAAACCTGGCCAAAAACCTAGGCTTAGATTTGATATTTTAAAAGAAGTTGCAGAACGTCTACCGGGCTTCCCTATTGTGCTTCATGGTGCTTCATCAGTTGTTCCGGAGTTTGTTGAGATGATAAACAATAATGGAGGTAAAATGCCTGATGCTATTGGAATTCCTGAAGAAATGTTAAGAGAAGCAGCAACAATGGCTGTTTGTAAAATAAATGTTGATTCAGATTTACGTCTTGCAATGACGGGAACTATTCGTAAATACTTTAATGAAAATCCAAGTCATTTTGATCCAAGGCAATACCTAGGACCTGCACGTGAAGCTATAAAAGATATGGTTAAACACAAAATAAACACAGTTTTAGGTTGTGCTAATAAAGCATAAATCATTAATAAAATAAATGGCGGCTGAATTATTCAGCCGCCATTTTAGCTTTATATTTTTTTGATTTTTGTTGTAAGTATTGTTGCAAAATTCCAAAATAATATATAAATAAGAATCTCAAAAAAACCAATAGATTCAACCCCACCTGAGTATATAGATATCATAGACACTATTATCAGCCCCAAGATTATAGATATAACCTGTATAATAGATGCGATATTTATGTTTGTCCTTAATTTTATACATGACGATATTAAATGTGAAAACGAACTAATGCTACCTTTTGATGCTAGGTATGATGGGGATGAAGAATCTTCTGAATTGTGTATATCTTTGCACAAGGTAGATTCTTGTTCAGAGAGTATTTTGATATTTCCAGGAAATAAATTGAATTTATTAGCTATAAAATCTTTAGTGATATTATGGTCTGAAGTTCTTATAATAATGTTTACTCCTGTTTCCTCGAGGCGTTCAAGCTCTAATTTAACATTTTCTTCAGGTATATATGAAAGTATAAATGCAGCTACTAATTCTCCGCCTTTTGCAAAATATGTTATCTCATACCCTTTTTTTCTATATGGAAGTTCAAATTCTTTTGGGGGAGCATCTACTCTATGCATTTTTAATAAATTTCTATTTCCTATTAATATACGCTTTCCGTTCGCCCATGAAGTAAGGCCCAGCCCATCTGTGTATTTAACTTCTGAGATATTTGGAATAGAATTTTGTTTTTTCTTAATAACATTATCGAAAATATAACGCATTGGAACTCCAATGCTATTAACAACAGCTGCAGCACATAAAATAGATTCATCTAAACGTAATGCTGAAAAGGTTTTTAGACCTATCATATTAATTGAGCCATTTGGAAACAAATCGTTTTCATCAATTACAACTGTATTTATATTTGAAAATTGCTGTATTGCTTTATAGCCAGATATCATAGAGTGATTTTTTAGTGATTCTTTGCATGTTTTGTATATTAATTTGTTTATAGAAAAAGACAAACTAATAGGTACAGACATACATGAAATAAGGGTAAAAGTACTAATAGAATTAATGGGATCTCTTTTTAATATTAAAACTATAATTGCAATTAAAAAAGATAAACTTAGAGTTATAGGTGCAAAATAACATGATATTTTGTCGGCAGGATCTGGCAGATTTGAAATATACAAAAAGTTACTTAGAAACTTCGTTTTTTTCTGGTAAGATATTACAGGTTTTTTTAAATTTAATCCGTTTGAAATTTTAGTTGCTAATGTTTCGTCGGATAGCTTTTTTATGGAGTATTTTGGAGATGATGAAGATACAAATGTAAAATTATCTCTTATTATTAGGTTTTTGTATAGCTTACCTAGACATCTGAAGAACAAAGCAATAACAGCAATACCTGTAAATGTGGAGAGCTGGACTTTTGTTTCTCCAAATCTGTTAAGATTAATAAAACTTACAGATGCTTGAATTGCAGTGGATATAATTGCAATTGAAACAGCGCTATCTACATTTCCTTTGAAACGAAAAATTCCAACAAGTCCATTTTTAATTATCGAAAAACATATTATAATACAAAGAATAGATGCTCCAAGGTTAATAGATGAGTATATTATATTTATGTTTGATATATTTAAACTTTGAAGAATATCTGGGAAAAATCGCAGCAAAATAGGGGGAGCAATACAAATTATCATAATAATTGATATAGCAAGCGTTTGTAGAAATGATGTTTTACATTTAGATATATTGGTTTTTTTAATAGAATGAACATCTTTACGGCAAGTATAATCATTAAATTCAGAGGCACTAGGAAAATCTATATTGGATGTTTGAGCCGCTTTTATGTTATTAGAAAAAGAAAACCGTTTTTTGGGGGGCTTGCTATTTATATTTATTGAATTGTCGTTTTTAGGATGATTTGTTTTACTTTGTGACATTTTTAAGGCTCGCTTATATTCTAAAATTTCGTCATGTTC
>CAKSUE010000135.1 GCA_934501135.1 uncultured Eubacteriales bacterium
GCCATGTTTACCTATAACAGCTAATATCATAGCTTTATCTCTGTTTATATAATACACTTTATCTCCGGCATTATACTTTTTACTATAGTCAAATTCCACAAACCCTTTTTCTTTTGCCATTTTCAAAGCACTTCTAACAAACTCTCTTTCTGTTTTGGATCTATCTAAGAACTTTTTATAGCCCTCACAAAACTCATCTGCCTGATTTATTGTTACATCATCAAGCTTTAATGTTCCATTCTCCTTTTTCATAAGGATTTCCTCTTTTAATTGCTCCGATACTGTTTTTTCACTTGTTTTTTCCATAGCATTTACATCTCCTTATCTGTATTAAAATATAATTTATTATACATACTTCTGCTATCTAAAACTTTTCTAACATATTGTCTGCTTTCTGTATATGGGATATAACAAAGAGTTTTTCCATCAGTAGAATAATTTTTATCTTTAAGCCATTTATCTACATTCCCCATACCCGCATTGTATGCACAAATTGCTTCTCTTTCTGAGCCATACTTATTAAGTAAATATGACATAAAATAGGTTCCATACATTATATTAGTTTCTGGGTCCAACAAATTATTCATATCTATATAATCGTCATCAATATGCGTTTGCAGCCACTTAAATGTATCTGGCATAATTTGCATAAGCCCTATTGCTCCAACTCTAGATTCAGCTGTTTCATCAAATCCACTCTCAGATTTAATTATTCCATATATAAGAGCCTGATCAACATCATATTCATTAGACGCTTTAGTTACATAGTCACTATACCTTAACGGATACATAGTTTTCATAAAAAAATCATATCCACCATAGTAAGCAAAAACAGAAATAAAAACAACAAAAATACTTGAAAAAGCAATAATTATAAACTTTCCAATCCTAGACACTCAAATCCCCACTTTATTTATTAATTCAGTGGCTTCCTTTAATAATGACTCCTTATCAATACTTCCGTCCAAAATATATGACGAATTAGCCTTATAAAAATCTTCATTGTTTTGTGAAGCCATCCTTCTCTCTGCTTCCTGCTTAGTAATTCTGTCTCTTTCAATAATTCTTTGAAGCCTTATCTCTCTTGGTGCAACCACTGATATTACAACCTTGCAGATATTATTAAGGCCACTCTCAATAAGAAGAGGTGCATCTATAATTATTATTCTGTATTTTAACTTATTATTTTTAATAATGCAATTAATTTCATCCACTATAAACGGATGTGTAATCTCGTTAAGTTTGTTAGTTCTATCTCTATCTGAAAAAGCACGCTTTGAAAGTAATGATCTATCAAGAGATCCATCCAAACAACAAATATCATCTCCAAATTCTAAACTTAAGAGCTTTAGGCACTTACTTCCCGGTCTAACTACATCTCCAGCAACTTTATCTGCATCTATTATTAAACAATTTTTATTTTTTAATTCATTCGCAACAGTTGTTTTTCCTGCTCCAGTCTGCCCAGTCAAACCAATAATTACAGCTTCTCTATTCAAGTTTAATCACCTCAAATCCAGCCGCACGGATAAGACGATTATAAACATCAAGAACAACTACAATTTTTTGAGGACATATAGCATAAACAATATTAACATTTAAATTATCTATTTTTCTTAAAGCGCCAAAAAGCTCATTTGCCTGCATATTATAATTATCCTTTTTACCAAAAGTAATAGTCTTAACATTTAATCTCGGTTCATCATCAATATAACACAATGCTGCGACCTTACTATCAGCGTGAGAATTTACAAACTTTACAAATTTCTCACTGTTTCCATCAACTATTATAACCTTTGTTTTTGGTGAATAATGTTTATATTTCATACCTGGAGAGGAAACGGTCTCCGAAAAATCAATTTTATCTGTTACGGCCTTATCAACTTTAACATTTCCCAAAACGCTTCTTAACTCTTCAACAGTAACACCACCGGGTCTTAAAAGCGTTGGCACTTGAGAGGCTAATGTTATAACAGTAGACTCTAAACCAACTTCACAACTTCCTCCATCTAAGGCTGCGTCTATTTTACCATTAAGATCATTAAGTACATGATTAACATTAGTTGGACTTGGGCTTCCTGAAACATTGGCAGATGGTGCCGCCAAAGGGAGTCCTGCAACCTTGATTAATTCTCTAGTTACAATATTATTAGGAATTCTAACGGCTACAGTATTAAGCCCTGCACTAACTTCTTTTGGAATAATGTCAGATCTCTTCAATATAATTGTAAGTGGTCCTGGCCAAAACTTATCCGCTAATTCTTTTGCCTGTGGCGGAAAGTGTGAAACAAGATTATATATTTCTTCAACACAAGACACATGTACAATCAAAGGGTTATCCATAGGTCTGCCTTTTGCTTTAAATATTTTAGATACCGCTTTTCCATCCAAAGCATTAGCAGCTAACCCATACACTGTCTCTGTTGGGATTGCAACCAACCCACCATTTTTTATTATATCTGCAGCAATATTTATATCATCAGGTAATAATTTTTTCGTTTTCATTTACATTATCCTAACTATTCTCAACACTACTTTCAAGCTTAGCAGCTCTATCAGTAGTAATAAGAGCATCTATTACTTCATCTATATTGCCATTAAGACAATCTTCTAATCTATATAGTGTTAATCCTATTCTATGATCAGTCAACCTTCCCTGAGGATAGTTATATGTTCTAATCCTTTCAGATCTGTCGCCAGTTCCTACCTGTGACCTACGCTCTTCAGCAACCTGAGAGTTTTGTTCTTGTATTTTAGCTTCAAGTAATCTAGACTTAAGGACCTTCATGGCCTTATCTTTGTTTTTATGCTGACTTCTTTCATCTTGACATTCAACAACAACACCAGTTGGAATATGGGTTATCCTGATAGCAGACTCCGTCTTGTTAACATGTTGTCCACCAGCACCGCCAGATCTATATGTGTCTATTTGTAAATCAGTAGGATTAATCTCTATATCCACATCATCCGCCTCTGGCAAAACCGCAACAGTAACTGTAGAAGTATGAATCCTTCCCTGCGCCTCTGTCTCTGGTACTCTTTGTACTCTGTGAACTCCGCTTTCATATTTAAGTCTTGAATAAGCGCCTTCTCCTGTAATCATAAAGCTAATTTCTTTGTATCCACCAAGTTCTGTTTCATTAGAGTTTAAAATTTCCGTTTTCCAATGCCTTAGTTCTGCATACATGCAATACATTCTATAAAGTACACCTGAGAATAAAGCAGCCTCTTCTCCGCCTGCTCCACCTCTAATTTCTATAATTACATTTTTATCATCATTAGGATCTTTAGGAAGAAGCAATATTTTTAAATCTTCAGATATTT
>CAKSUE010000136.1 GCA_934501135.1 uncultured Eubacteriales bacterium
ACATATAAATACTGTGTATATGATAACTGGAGGTAACAAAATGATAGAATTTTATCCTGAAGGTAGATTGATAGACAGCTTTGACAATCATGTTGCCATATCGTCTCAATCAAATCTAAATGACGCATACCATGAAAAGAAAATCCTAGAAGCCAGAGCAACAGTGTGCGACAGTGAACATAATTTAATTGTAGATCTTGGTTGTATGAAGGGTATAATACCAAGAGAAGAGGGCGCCGTTGGAATAAGAGAAGGAACTGTTAGAGATATTGCAATAATTTCTAAGGTGAATCGTCCCGTCTGCTTTGTTGTGACTGGTTTTAAAAAGAATGATGATGGTAATACTGTTGCAATTCTCTCTAGAAGAATAGCGCAAGAAATATGTACAGAAAATTATATCTCTAAATTCAGACCCGGAGATGTAATAAACGCAAAAATTACACATTTAGAATCCTTCGGTGCTTTTGCTGATATAGGATGTGGTGTTGTATCATTTTTACCAATAGATACAATTTCAGTCTCTAGAATAGACCATCCAAGAGAAAGATTCTATGTCGGAATGGACATCAAAGCAATAGTAAAGTCTATTGAAAATGATAGAAACAATCTTACACATAAAGAGTTATTAGGAACTTGGGAAGAAAATGCAAATCTTTTCTCTGCCGGGGAAACTGTTGCAGGTATAATAAGGTCTGTTGAAGACTACGGTGTATTTATAGAACTCACTCCAAATCTAGCCGGATTGGCAGAATTAAAAGATGGCGTGGTTCCTGGTCAACAGGCAAGTGTATATATTAAAAATATCATACCAAACAGAATGAAGGTTAAATTAATTATTATTGATACATTTGATTATGACTATAAACCTTCTCCTCCTGCATATTTTTACACAAAAGATCATATGGATAGGTTTATTTATTCTCCGGAAGATTCAGATAAATTGATAGAATCTGTCTTTAATTAAAAAGATACATATTCTATCAATCACTATAAATCATAACCACCAGTAAACTGGTGGTTATGATTTATTGTTTGTGCAAAAATATTTGTCTATGTTTAAAACTAACCTATATGATGAATTTAATTTAATAATTTTCTCGTTTATTAGACTTTCAATTTCATCGTCCTTCAAATCAAATCTATGTGGAACTACCAGGTCAAAAATAAGATTTGTAAAACTATCTGCCTGAACCATTCTAAAGTCATGAATACTTAATCTATCATCTATTGATTTAACTATTTTCTCAATTTCTCTTTTTGCTGAATTTACAACAGTGTCATCTGTGGCAATAGGATCCATATGAATCACAATATCACAATTAAGTTCTTTTTTTATATCCCTTTCAACTGTGTCTTTAGTTTCGTGAATTTTCAATATATCTATATCACACGGAACCTCAGCATGTAAAGACACTAAACTATTGTTAAACCCGTAATTGTGAACAATTAAATCATGAATTCCAACTATATTATCGTAAGATAAGACTTTCTCCTCAATCTTATTCACAAATTCTTGATCTGGCGCCTGACCTAATAGAGGGCTGAGTGTCTCCCTAGCTGTAGTGAACCCTGTATATATTATAAATAAAGCAACTAAAACACCAGCATAACCATCAACATAAATACCCGTTAGATGTGAAATAAATTCACTCATCAAAACAGTAGCTGTCGCTACTACATCCGCTAAGCTATCCATAGAAATTGCTTTTATTGTAGAAGAATTTATTGCATTACCAATTTTTCTATTAAATATACTTAACCATAGTTTCAGCATAATGGAGATTAATAAGATAAAAATTGAGTACATACCTATTTCTACAGGTTCTGGATTAATAATTTTTTCTACTGACGACTTTACAAACTCTAAACCCATCATCATAATTACCATAGATATTATAAGACCAGATATGTACTCAATACGTCCATGTCCAAATGGATGTTGTTCATCTGCAGGTCGACCTGCCATTTTAAATCCCACAAGCGTAACTATAGATGAAGCTGCATCAGACAAATTATTAAATGCATCTGCCATAATGGCTATTGAAGCTGAGATTAATCCTACCGAAAGTTTGCCAATAAATAAAAGAATATTGCAAAAAATCCCCACTCCTCCACTCAGCATTCCGTATTTTTCTCTAATGGATGGATTATCTGTTTCTTTATTGTTTTTAATAAAAAGTTTTACCAATATATTTGTCATAATTTCAACCTTATTTCTTAATTGTTATTTACTTTTTTATTTTTTCTTTTTCTTTTAATATTGTATTGCAACAAAATATCTTCATTATTGCTTAACGTACTTTTATCATCAGAGTGATTGATCTGCATATCTAAAAGACTTTCTTTCGTTAGTCCAGATTTTGTAAAATCATCAAATTTTTTATCACGTAAAACTATTTTATTATTCCTGTCGAAAACCAAATATACTTTTCTCTCTTTCAAGGCATTAATCGTACTTTCATCTGTCCTAATTTTAATTACCGCTTTACATATAGACCCAGATTCCTCAATTTCATTTAAAATGTTTTTGGTTGCCTCCTCCACATCTTTATTAAAACACAATAAGCAATATAAGCTTTTATTATCAAAAGAGTACTCCCTAATAAATGTATACATTGCAGGTGAAATATGTTTTCCAAAAGTTTGAGTAGCAATAATAATATTATCATAACTTAAAAAGTTTGTATCTAAAGGATAAATACTACTACTCCATCCTAAACTTGATTTAATTTTTTTTAGAAAAGTATTTTTTACAACCTCATCGATTTCAGCACAATCAGCTTTTAAGGTGGAACATAAAATCTTTACTACTGTTTCTATTCTTTTATTATCAGGGAAATACGCTATTAATGTTTTCATAAAATCACCCTATTTTAACTTATCATCAAACTTTTGTTATATCATCATCTTTAAAAATCTTTGCAAATTTTACCGCTTTAAAAAAGACAAGTATCAACATTACCATTAACAATAACGACAACGCTAAAAATATGGCTCTAATCCATACATCTCTCCAAAGTGCTTGAATATAGTATTCGTCACTTATCTCCTTATATATAGCTTCAATTGCTTCTTTAAAAGACTCAGGTAAACCTGAAATAGAAAATGTAAAAAAAGTAAATGATATCACAAAAGCAGATATTAAGAAAAATATATTTACATACTTCTTTTTTGATGTCATAACCTTATAGGCAGTTTTTGTAAAAAAACTCATATTATTTCTATTTTTAAATTTAATAAGTGTATCTATAATTTTTTTTTGATTAACTTTATAATGTAGCTCCATTCTTGCACCACATTTTTTACAGTAAATCATATCATC
>CAKSUE010000137.1 GCA_934501135.1 uncultured Eubacteriales bacterium
ATACAACACAATGGTAAAAAGTACTGCTCCAAAACCATATATTGGCTTAAATGGGCCCAAAATTAGTCCAGCGCGACTTTCTAAATGCCCCAACATAGCAATGCAAAAAAGAGATTCAACAATAAAACCCAGTATAGCACCAATAGTAAAAATCCATACAAGCTTATAAAAGTTTATACCTTTTGCGAATGATTTTGTATTAGTAATTGATTCTTCAATATCTATAATATCAGGTTTAATTTGTCTATCTTTAGTTACCATAATAACAAATCCTTATTTAGTGTATTTTATAAAATGACTATTTTCTTATAATTCTTACAACCAACCATAAAATTAAAATAATAGATATAGTAAAAAATAAAACAGCGATAGATGGAAGGCCAAATACTATAAATACAGGATTGTCAAGAGATAAAACGAAACACGATCCAATAAAGAAACTTAATGCTATTAAACAGATTAAAAGATTGTTTGTTGTTTTGGTAAGAGATTTAATTGATGAGTCATCAACTCTAAGCTTGAAATCAACCCTTGACTTATCTGAACTATTGTATTTAAGATTTTCTGTAGGTTGAGCTGATTTTATCTGTTTGTCTTTGTTAAGATCAGGAGTTTTATTTTGTTCATTTAGTTTATTATTTTTTTCTAAACTTTTTCTAAGTGATTGCTCTAAATCTTGATAATGTTTTGCCTCAGATTTTGAGGTATCTTGTTTCAGTTCTTCAATTTCATTTTTTTTATCGGTTAAAGGAGCCAGCAACTCTTCTCTTGATAATGTATTAATGTCAGGAATTTGAGTGTTTTGTGTTTCAGAATTCTCTGATATATCTTCTGGTTCTGCATTTATGTTAACAGGAGGTTGAATGATATTATTGTTCTTATTTAAAATGTTATTTTCTTGTTTAGGTGTCATTTCTTCTGTAGGGGGTAAAATGACATTTTTTATTATGTTAGTAAGTTTATTGTTAGGGTCAAGTTTTTCAACAATATTTTCAATAGATATTAATCCTGATAACAAATGAGAGAATGATTCCGGTAAATATATATCTAAATTATTTAAAAGTGTTACTAATGATTTAATTATACTAGTAATGGGTAATGGCTGAGCGTTTCTGTAAAGTATTGCTGATGGACTCAAAATTTGTTGCAAACCATTTTTTAATTCTTCTACATTATTCACAGTATCATTTGTGTTGATTGACATTATAACACTACTAACTTTTTCTATATTTCCCAAGGAAATTGATTCTGCTATACTTTTTAATGTATCTAAATTGTATGACGAAAGTTCACCCATTAAAGTAAAGTTAGTCCAAACTATATTGCTTTTATAAAAGAGTATATTTTTTGAGTCTGGATATGGTTGGAAAAAACCATCAATAAAAATTTGTTTTACATAATTTTCAGCTAATATTTTGCTTATATCAGGTAATTGGTACCCATTTAGAACTAATTCCTCATTATTATTTATTGGTGTTCCGGGAATATATTCCATAACTAAAATGTTAGATGTATTGTATTTATTATCTACTTTTGGAGAGATAACATATTTTTCTCCGGAATTTAGTTTATAAAATCTTGTGGCATTATCTGCTTCAACAAAAAAATTGAGTTCCTTCTGTGCAATATTCCATAGTTCATCGAATATCATGTTTAGATCAATGCTATTAGGTTCAGAAGGGCTAATTCTTAAAACTCCCAGAGCCTTTTTTATTAAGTCAGTATCTTCAGAAATATGATTCTTTAACCTAGGTTCTTGTATTTTGACAATTACTTGAGGTCCATCTTTAAGAATAGCTCTATGGCATTGAAAAAGGGGAGATTGGTATATGGGGTTTTTTGAAAAATCTATAAATACATCCTCCATAGATGCACCATATTCATTTTCAATAATCGCTTCTAGTTTGTTGTAGTTAATTGAATTTTTGGTAGGCATAGGGTTATATAATTCATCATGATAATCTCTAGGAAGAATATCATTATGTTCGGCCATTATTCTTCCTAATTCAATAAACTGAGGACCAAGGGCTGTTAGAATTGCTTTAAGTTTTTGAGGAGTAAGAGGTTTGGTAACCTCATTAACCATTAATATTTCTAAGATTTCCTTCAATCTTTTTTTTATTTCTTGGGTATTTACTATACTATTTGTCTGCACTGTAACCATTCCTCCTGTTATGTCTTGCCTAAGAAGCATACCAAACTATTATTATCTGAAAAGTACCTTATGTTTTTTAACATTATAATAAAAATAACGCAATGCTTACTACATTATAGTTCAAAATGCAACAAAAGTAAAGATATTTTATTAAGAGCACTTCCCCTATTTATATAGTATTAAACTTATATATTTAAATAAAATTAATTAAAACTTTACTAAATTTTAAAATTAGACATATTTTATTAATATATACGCTTGACCTTTTTAAATCACTGCGGTAAAATATATTTGTGATCAATCTTCTTGCAAGAGATTTATTAAAATAGAGGTGATGGCAGAGATAAAGTTAGAGAATTTATTTAGTAGTAAGATGAATGTAGAAACAGTAAATAATTTTTATGTTATTAATACATTATATAAATTTACTATCTATTTTTTAATATTTTAATAGAAATTTAGTAGCATATATGTTTTAAACGTTTTATTAAGGATGTGTTTAAGTGATTTGTAATAATTGTAAAAAGTTCATTTCTGCTATAGTTTTGTTAGCGTTTACGGTGAATTTATTGTCAACAAATGTTTTTGCCGTTGTTTTTCCGTTAGAGGAAAGTGAGGGGGATAATATGTCTTGCTTTTTTGATGAACCTGAAGAGAATCCAGATGTTCCAAAAGGAGATGCTTCAGAGAAACATTATGATGAATTTACGGGCGATAGTGAGTTTTCATCAGATAGTTCTGAAGAAATGTCGCCGTTTGATTTATCCAAAAAGGAGACAGTTGCTGTGTCTGAAAAAGATGAACCTGAAGATGATCTTAACCAAAAAGAGACAATGAATAAACAGAGTCTATATGAGTTTTTAATAAATCTAAAAGAAAAAATCAAGGAAGACGAGCCTGAGGCTAAAACAGTAATGCTAAAAGACTTGATAGATATAGGTAGCTTTTCGGGGAAAGGCGATTCTATAAAAGAGGGTAGTTGCGGTGATAATGTTAAGTATTCTTTTAGCTCATCTACTGGCAAATTGGTAATTTCTGGTAAAGGGGCAATGTACAACTATTCATATGGAAATCAATCTCCTTGGTATTTATATAGGGATTGTATAAAATCTGTAGAGATAGATGATGGAGTAACAAATATTGGAAAG
>CAKSUE010000138.1 GCA_934501135.1 uncultured Eubacteriales bacterium
CAGACGCTGCTCGCACTCTTAAAGTTCGTACAAATGCCGATACACCAAGAGATGCAGAACAAGCTGTTAAGTTTGGCGCAGAAGGCATTGGACTTTGTCGTACAGAGCACATGTTCTTTGAAGGGGATAGGATAAAGGCTATACGTGAAATGATAGTTGCCAAAACTGTAGAGGCTAGAAAAGCAGCTTTAGCAAAACTTTTACCTTATCAACAAAGCGACTTTGAAGCTATGTATAGAGTATTGGAAGCACGTCCAATGACAATCCGTTTCCTAGATCCACCACTACATGAGTTCTTGCCAACAAAGGAAGAGGATATTGTTGAGATCGCTAATGAACTAAAAATTACAACTGGAGAGTTGAAAGAAGTTATTTCAAGTTTGCATGAATTCAATCCAATGATGGGACACCGTGGCTGTCGTTTGGCTGTATCGTATCCTGAAATTGCCGAAATGCAAACAACAGCTGTTATAAGTGCTGCTATAGCTGTAAGTAAAGAGCATCCTGAATATAAAATTGAGCCGGAGATAATGATTCCGTTAGTTGGTGAGGTTAAAGAGCTCAAATTCGTTAAGGATGTAGTTACTAAAACTGCAGATAAATTAATATCTGATGCAGGTATCCAAATGAAATATAAAGTTGGAACAATGATTGAGATTCCAAGAGCTGCAATAACTGCAGATGAAATTGCAACAGAAGCAGAGTTCTTTAGTTTTGGTACAAATGATCTTACACAGATGACATTTGGATTTAGCCGTGATGATGCAGGGAAATTCTTAGATGCGTACTATGAGAATAAGATTTATGAGTCTGATCCATTTGCAAGGCTGGATTAAAAAGGTGTTTGAAAACTTGTTAAGATGGCAGCGGATCTTGGTCGCCAAACTCGTCCGGATATTAAACTTGGTATCTGTGGAGAACATGGTGGAGATCCATCATCTGTAGAATTCTGTCATAATGTTGGTCTTAATTATGTTTCTTGCTCACCATTCCGTGTGCCGATTGCACGTCTAGCAGCAGCACAGGCAGCAATTAAAAGCAGAAAAGATTAATAATTAGATTCTTAATATTAACATATCTTTGTTTTAGGTAAAAAAAATCCGACTTTATAATTAAAGTCGGATTTTTCTTTATATATTTAAATTGTTTTTATATATTATTAAAAGTCCCTTTATCAATAAGTCATTATCACATATTACTTTTCTTCTACAATGGGGGGCAACTACATTTGAAAGTCCACCTGTTACAATTACAGAAGCGTCTTCTTGAAGTTCTTCACAGATTCTTTCTATAAGTCCATCTATCATAGCGGCATTACCGTTTATAATACCACTGTTCATTGAGTCTGTAGAGTTTTTTCCTATAATAGTTTTAGGATTAGTTAAATCTATATGAGGTAGTTTTGACGTTTTATTAGATAATGCTTCTAAAGATATTCTAATACCGGGAAGAATTAATCCGCCAATAAATGTATTACTCGAATCAATTACAGATACTGTGGTCGCTGTACCAATATCAAAAATGATCATCGGACTTAGGTATTCGTCTAAAGCAGCTGCAGCACCCACTATTAAGTCTGCACCAAGTTCAACATCTTTATCAAGATCAATATTAAAGTTTATTTTAGAATGTCTATCTACAATAACAGGTGTTGTACCTATTATTTTTTCAAGTGCGTGTTTATGGACTGTTATTAAAGGAGGAACAACAGATGCAATGATGCTTCCATCCAAATCATTTGTAGTTATATTATAAAGATCTAAGATATTTTTAAAATCTATTGCATATTCATCTTCGCTTTTATTAATATCTGTAGATAAGCGGCTTATAAAGTGTATTTTTTTATTATAGTCTATACATCCTATAGTTATATTAGTATTACCAACGTCAACAGCTAATATCATATGTTGTCATCTCCTCTATTGTTTATATATACGAAGTAATGCTTTTCCAATAACTAGTGTTAAAATTGAGGCAACGATTGCTTCCGGTATACCATTAATTGCAATTATAGAGAGTATAACTAAATAAACAGCATCAACAGAAACATTGTTTATTTGAGCAAAATTGTCCTTGAAAAATAAGAATATTAAATTCATAACTAAAAGAGTGTTAGTTAATGAACCAATAATACCAGAAATACAAAGTGCCAAAGTTTGTTTATAATTTTCTTTTTGTATTAATTTGCATAAAAAGTTATAAATATAATAAGGGACAATACCAACTAGTATTCTTGGAACAAAGCAGATAATCAAACTAAAAAAGTTGCCATGAATATTACCTATAGAGTAAAATGGGGTAAAAGCAAACGCTGTAATATCAGGTGTAAAAGTGGCAACTAAGAAACTTGTTAAACCAAATACAAATCCTAGTATTGCTCCATTTTTTGGTCCTAAGATAATTGAGCCTAGTATAACAGGAATATGAACAATTGTTGCCCTTGAAAATCCAAGAGGAATATAACCTAAAAATGGTATGAACGCCATTAAAGCAATTATTGCTATAAAGAGTGATAATTGAGCTATTGAAACTGTTTTATTTGAAATGTTGTTCATATGACTATCTCCGTTTTAATTAATGTTAACCAACCATAATATTAGTTCTGGGAAGAACTAGTTTATTACTTTTGTTTTTCCTTAAAATTAGTCCTATAGCTAAAGAGAAAGGTCCAATTCTTCCTAAGAACATTAATATATTTAAGAAGAATTTTGAAACCCCTGAATTCAACTGTGCTGTAATACCAACACTTATTCCAGTTGAAAATGCAGATACTGTTTCGAATACGATATCAATATAAGATAACGAATTGGGGCCTTCTGATATCATTAAAATTATAGAAGTAATATATATTACAATTATAGCTAATATTGAAATTGTAAGCGATCTATATACAAGAGATTTATCTATTAAGTGTTTTTTTATTATCGTGTCTTTCCTTCCTCTTAAAATACTTATAACGGTAAATATAATTATGACAAAAGTGGTTGTTTTTATTCCGCCACCCGTAGAACATGGCGAAGACCCTATAAACATTACTATACAGCTAAAAATTTTGGTTGCATTAGTCTGTAAACTAGGATCAATATTGGTAAATCCTGCACTTCTTGATGTACATGTTAAGAAAAAGCTGGCGTTTAGTTTATCTAAAGTATCAAAGTCTGAAAACGTATTGTTATATTCTAAAATAAAAATTACAAATATTGCTTTAATATGCTTTGTTTTAATTAATTTTTCTCCTTGCTTTTTTATAAATATTTATCATACAGTCTTTCATACCCTAATACACAATTTTTAAT
>CAKSUE010000139.1 GCA_934501135.1 uncultured Eubacteriales bacterium
ATACTCACATACACTATGTCCTTATCTCCGTGCGGATTCTCTTCATCTTCACAGTTTAATTTACCCGTAATTCCTATTCCATAATCAGATTCTGAAAAGCCACTTATACTTTTGCTCATCTCATGAGCAACTTCTATGCTATAAACACTATATTTATCAATTGATTTTGAATTAATGCCCATCTTTATTTTAAAATCATTAGAGTAGGTTACAGCTCCAAATTTAAATACAGCAGAAGCTCCTGGTACATCTGTTATACAATTAGCAAATCCTCCTCCTGTACAAGACTCCATTGATGATACCGTTTTATTAATATTATTTAGTTTTTCAATTATAATTTTTGTCTTGCTTAAATCCATATTCTTCTCTCCACTAAATCTCTATTTTAAATTATTTATATAAATCTTTTAAAAGTGCAATTTCAACTGCATGTCCGTCAGAATCAGTAGGTGTTTCTAAATAAAATGGCAGCTCCTTCAAACAAGGATGGTTAATTATCCTCTTTATAGCTTCGATTCCGATCTCTCCCTTACCAATCTCAGCGTGCCTGTCTTTATGACTGTTAAACGGAGTCATGCTATCATTTAAATGCACAGCCTTTAACCTTTTAAGACCTATTATATTGTCAAACTTTTCTAAAACTCCATCAAGGTCATTAACAATATCATATCCACTACTAAAAAGGTGACATGTATCAATACACACACCCAAGCGATCTCCTAAGTTTACATTATCTATAATCTCTCTTATTTCCTCAAAACAATGTCCTACCTCACTTCCTTTGCCAGACATTGTTTCTAAGAGTATTGTTGTTGTATGTTCTTGGCACATAATACTATTTAACAACGATGATATATATTTTATAGCAAGTTCTACACCTTGACCAACATGACTCCCGGGATGAAAATTATACATACTACCAGGTGTATGTTCAAGCCTTGTTATATCGTCTTTCATAATCTCAAATGCAAATTCTCTTACTCTATTGTCTTTAGAACACGCATTTAGTGTATATGGCGCATGAGCTAATATTGGAGCAAAATTGTGTTCTCTAGAAATCTTTAAATATTCTTTTATATCATCTAAATTTATATCTTTAGCCTTTCCTCCTCTTGGATTTCTAGTAAAAAACTGAAAAGTATTCGCCCCTATTCTTATTGCCTCTTTAACCATTGAAGTGTATCCCTTCGATGAAGACAAATGACACCCTATTTTTAACATTTTACTCCTCCTAAATATTCATATAAATATTGTACCACCTTTTCTTCTTTATATAAACATTAGAATCACAGCAATTAATCTATAGTTAATTTTTTTAACTCAAATTTAACAACTGTGAAATTGTTTGAATCGTTCATATTTGATATACTAAAAATAGCAAAAATTTTTGTAAATTATTATTTAAGGAGATTATCATGAAATTAAATAAAACAATTAAAGAGCTTAGATTAAAAAAGGGGTTAACTCAAGAACAAATAGCTTGTTATCTTGGTGTATCAACACCGGCAGTAAATAAATGGGAAAAAGGCAATACTTATCCTGATATTACCCTATTGCCAGCATTAGCAAGATTACTAGGAACAGATTTAAATACACTACTCTCATTTAAAGATGACCTGACTAATTTAGAAATAAGCAATTTTGCAGATAAAATTTTTGAAGATGCTTCTGAAAATGGCATTGACCATGCATTTGAAATAGCTATGGACAAAATACATGAATATCCAAACTGCGATCAATTAACATTAGCAGTGGCTTCAAGTTTAAGTGCCATTATAAAAATATTTGAATCTAAAAACGATACAAAAGTTTATGAGGATAAAATCGAGTCCTTATACAATAGAGTTATTAATAGTGATGACGTAAATATTGCTAATCTAACTAAGATTATGTTTATTAGTAAATATATAGAAAATGGTTCTCACGACAAGGCTGAAGAACTCCTAAATCAACTTCCTGATACCCCTAATTATAATAAGGAAATCTTTCAAGCTAGACTTTACATTAACCAGAATAAACTACAAGAAGCTGCTAACATTATCGAACCCAGCCTTATGGGGAAAATATCCCACATACAATCTTACCTATACATGTTAATGGAAATTGCAAAAAAAGAGGGAAATTTATCACAACTAGAATCATTATCGAAAATAGCAATAGAGTTATCCACACTGTTTGAGCTAGGTGATATAAACACTTACAGTGTAAAACTATGTTGTTGTACCATTAAAGAAGATTCGAGTGGGGTTATTGAAAACGCGAAAAAAATGATTAACATTATTGAAGAAAGAGATCTAGTTCAACTACCACAATCTTTATGCAGCCATATTAAAAACAAAATTAAAGATAACCAACATAATAATTATAATAAATCGTGGATTCAAGCAATTATATCGGACCTAACTGATAAAAATAAACATGAATATGATTTTTTACGTGACACATCTGAATTTAATGAATTTTTAGACTGGGCTCAATCTAAAATGAAACAAGTATTAAAAGATATCTGATTAAAAATATTTTTCTTTTTATTATTTGTATATATTTAGATTTTATTTATAAAAAAGTCGCTTCTCCTTAGTTATCAAAAGACTATTTCGCCACATATAATGTACTAAAGGAATTCTAAATAAATTTATTTTAGAAAGGAGCGATAGTATGAAAAAAAGTGCTAAATACTGCTGCATAATCACTACTATAGGGCTAATTCTCGGGTTCATTGTATTTTATCTTCTTACCACAGGTATCATGACCGTGCCTGAATTTCCAATTCTATTTGCTGCCACTACCGCTATAGGAACTTTTGCGCTTCTAGCGATTTTAATTTCCGCACTTATTTCACCTAGATCTAAAGAGTTAAAAGAAGCATTCTGCTGCTGTGGAAATTTAGCTGTTATTGGCGGAATAGGAACTATTTTATTCTCTGTAATTTCTTCACTTTTAGTATCATCACCTGCATACTTTTTTATTATTGCACTAAGTATTTTCTTTTTAACCCTATTGTTAGGCGGAATTTGGTGTTTCCTATTCTCTTACTTTAAATGTGGAAAAAAATGTGTATGTGAAAGAACCTGCACATTTGGAGATGAAGATTTACAAGAAGACATTAACGACTAATTATGAACCAAAAGTAATTTCATAAAAACAAAAAGTCCTATTATTTTACAATAATAGGGCTTTTTATTTAGCAAAAGGCAAGAATAACAGATATTTTTTAAGATAATATTTGATTCAAATTTAATCATAATTTTATTATACAAAATCCATTTATAC
>CAKSUE010000140.1 GCA_934501135.1 uncultured Eubacteriales bacterium
TAATTATAGAGGAGAAGTTTATCTTTCTGATAAAGGTGTATTTAAAAATATTACAAGCAGCATAAGTAAGGGCGAAATTATTCCGAAGAATTTTTCTATAGATGCAAATGATAATATATATTTTACCGATGCATTGAATATGGATTTTTACCAAATAAATTTGGAAAGTTTAATGGGAGATACTCTGTATAATAAAAGTTCTATTATAAATACAAAAGAGAATATATCGTTTGATGATATTAAACATGCGGTCTACGCTTATGATGGCGTATTTTATGGAATATTAAAAACGGCGGATAATAATCAATATGTTAGTTTTGGTGAGAGTGAAAATTATATAAATGGGTTTAAGGGAAATAATATTATGCTTAAGATTTTAATTTTCACCTTAACTTCGGTTATATTATTTTTCTTAGCTTACGGAATTATAAAGTTAGTTATGTATATAAAAGAAAGAAAATCATTGACAACAAAGATAATTGTTGAATTTTTGCCTGTATATATTTTGGTAATGGGAATTTCTTGTGTTATATTGATTTATACAATTGTAAATGAACATACAGATGATGTAGCTTTAGACCAAATAAATAATTCTAAATTGGTTGCAGATGAGATTGACGGCAATATATTTAAAACAATTAATACAAATAGTAAATATTATACAGATAAATTTTTTGAGGTTTCTGATCAAATTGACTCTGGATATAGGAAGTCGGCATATTCTGGAAATGTGATGCCAGACGTAATTATATCTTATGTTGTTAGAGATGGTGTAATATATAGAAACTATTTAACTGCTGAAAACAATACATTTTATATTAAGGATATTGAACTAAATTTTGGAAATATAACTTCATCAATATATCCTATAGAATACAACTTAAATCAGGAGTTGGTTAAACAATATTATTCTATTTGGGACGATATAAATAACTCAGGTGGTGAAGATTTAAGTTTAGTTGTTTCTGATTATATAAGTGAATGGGTTTCTGGATTTTCGCCAGTTTATGATTCTAGCGGTAAAGCCGTAGGGTTTATAGAAAGCAAAGTAGATAAATGGCAGTATCAAGATCTATTTTTCTATCAGGTTTTATCTGTAGTTTTAGCGGTATTTATACTTATAATGATACTTATTATAATCTATTTTATATTTATTTTAAAACATTCATTATATCCACTTAAAGAAATTAATAACTGTGTACGCGAAATTGGAAATGGAAAATGGAACACAAAGGTTAATATTACATCTAAAGATGAACTTGCTGATATAGGTAAGGGATTCAACATTATGACAGATAAAATAAATCAATATGTTTCTAACTTTGTATCGCTTAGCCAAGAGTATTTGAAGTTTGTACCGAGTGGATTATTTAAATTGCTTGGGAAATCTAAAATTTCAGAAATTAATTTGGACGATAGGGGAGTAAAAAAGATAAGTATTTTATCTGTTAGCTTTGATGTTAAAGAAGAGAACTATTTAACATTTAGTGGAATAGATGACTATTTTCAAAAAATAAATCAAAAGTATATTAGGCTGTTTGATACTGTTAAGGCCAACAATGGAGTTGTAGAAAAATTTGATGCATTTGGGATGACTGTTATATTCCCAGATAATGCTTTCGATGCAGTATCAGCGTCTATGCAATTTGTAGATCAGCTAACCGAAACTTCAGCAAAAAATAGCTTTAGAATTGCATTAGGAACAGCTGAAGCTACAATAGGCGTTATGGGAAATAGCTCTAGAATGTCTATTACTGTAATGTCAGAAGAGCTTATAATTATGGAGTATATTAGTGGATGTCTTAGCAAGATGAAAATATCACATTTCGCTATGCAATCTATGATAGATGAAATACAAAGCAATTCAGGTTTTAGTAATTATAGATTTATAGGTCAATTAAAACATCCAAAGAAGGACAAGCCAATTAAAGTTTATGAGTTTATTAATGCGAATAATTTATATGAGAAGAAGTTATATTTAGGAACAAAATCTCTGTTTGAGCGGGCTGTTAATGACTATATAGAAGGCAATCTTGCAGAGGCTAGAAAAACATTTTCATCTATATTAAAAATAAATGAATCAGACGAAATGGCAATGTATTATCTTGGAATATGTGATGAACTAGATTATAAAACTACATTAGATTGGAGAGGTTATATTTACTAGATTAGTTTTCTTGGGGGGTGAGATATAAATATGGCATCAGGATTAATTGGATCAATTAATAGTGTTATGAACACGCAGTTAAATACTCTTAAGTCGGCTCCGCGAAAGTTAATGACTTCATTAAAGAGTATGGGAACCAAACTGAAAAAGAAATTAAATGAATTCTTTAAAATATTACTAAAGAAACCTTCTGAAAAGGAGGATTACATAAAATTTGGTTTAGTTTATCTGTCTAAAAGAGCGGCAATTATATTGACTGTGGTGTTTATTGTTCTATTATATTTGTTTGTTAAGTTTTTTTATCCTTGGGCAGACGGTAACCTATGGACAGCAAATATAAAGCTTAACAGTCAAAAGTATTATAGCTTTACCGGGAAAAAAGCAAGAGTTAAAGATGCAATGGGAGCTGTAATATATGAGGGTGAAATGGCAAACGGTGCTGTAACAGGATATGGGACTCAATATGATTCTTTTGGAAATATGGTTTATGAAGGCGAGTTCTCAGAAGGAAATTATTCAGGCCAAGGAAAACTTTATAAGAATGGGATATTAATTTATAAAGGTAACTTTGAACAAAGTCTTTATCAAGGTGAAGGAGAACTTTACAATGATGCAGGCAATTTGATATATAAAGGAAATTTCGAGGCAGGATTGAGGTCTGGTACAGGAATAGAATACAATGCTGAAACTGGAAAGAGAATTTATAGTGGAAGCTTTGCAAACGATGTTAGAGAAGGCAATGGAACAGAATTTTCTGAAGATGGATCTAACAAATTGTATGAAGGGGGATTTGTTGCAGGTAAATATGGAGGATCAGGCAAATTATATGAAAATGGTGTTTTGAAATATTCAGGAGACTTTGCTAATGGGTTATTTGAAGGAGAAGGTACTATGTATGATACCGTTACTTCAAAAGTGATTTATAAGGGAGAATTTGAGGCTGGGCTTTATGGAGGAAACGGAACATTATACGATCCAAAAACGTCAAAGATGATATATCAGGGTGAATTTGTATCGGGACAAAGATCTGGAGAGGGATCAACCTTCGATAGTCTAGGAACGGTGTCATTTAATGGAAATTTTAAAGATGACAATAT
>CAKSUE010000141.1 GCA_934501135.1 uncultured Eubacteriales bacterium
ATAAAAACCAATAAGGTAAGTTTCAAAATAATTGTTCTTTTCTTCTTCCGTTTTTTTATTACTCTCATAAGCTGCACTCCTTAGCCAAGAAAGATAAAGCTACAAAAATGAATTCTGTAAAAATAATTATACACTTATACTAATACAGTTTCAAGTTAATTTTTTG
This sequence comes from uncultured Eubacteriales bacterium, assembly GCA_934501135.1. Lineage (GTDB taxonomy): Bacteria > Bacillota > Clostridia > Oscillospirales > Acutalibacteraceae > HGM12814. The sequence continues at coordinate 167 of CAKSUE010000141.1, forward strand.
TTAACTCGTATCTTTTTTGTTTTATGCAGTTTCTTACGTAAAAATACATTTAAACTCTTATATACCTTCTTTAATACAGATAAACATGGTATACAGATTACTAAATATACTTTATTTCCTGCTTTTCTTAGCATAGAAATCACATATATAGAGAATTTCATAAATAGTCTGCTAAACGTCATATAATATACGCAAAATCCAATAATTTCTCCTGCTATAATATAAAATCTAATTTCACCGTGATTAATAGATAAAACAAAAAGGAAAGTTATAAATGCGCTTATAATAAAATACATAATATCCTGAATTAATATATGACGTTTATTACTTCTGAATGCAAATCTAACCGATTTAAAAATATCATATAAAAAACTTAGTATTATCCCTACAACCAATGAACCTAAAAATATTCTAACTTGTAAATCCAAAGCTATCCCAATAAGAATCACTCCTATCTAAATAACTTCGATAAAAAGCTCGAATTACTAGATTGATTGTCTGTATATGTCATAGAACTTACCTCGCCATCAAGTGTAAGTTCTCCTGTTTCAAGGCTTAATTTATTTATATGAAGATTTTTACCTCTTATTGTCAATTCTCCTAAATCAGTGTATGCTACAACAGCTTGTTCGTCAAAACTGTCTACATCAGATACACCTGTTACAGTAAGTGACTTTCTATTTTCCAAAATCAAACTATGCGGTAGCTTGACCGTCCTCTTTTCATCAACCATTTTATTACCTCCAAAACATTTTATAATCATACATATGTTTTGGTGTGAGTAATTATAACTAATACATACTAATCTAGTATTTCATACATATTAGACGCATCGTCCTTTTTAGCATATTCATTTATACTTAGCACTTTAATCTTTAATATTTTGCTACCAAGGCTTATTTCTAATATATCTCCAATTTTAACATCATATGATGCCCTTGATACTTTACCGTTAACTAGTACTTTCCCTGCATCACAAGCTGAATTTGCAACTGTTCTTCTTTTTATAATTCTTGATACTTTTAAATATTTATCTAATCTCATATGATACTCCTTTGCACAATTTATAATATTATAACACAAAATATATCTCTTAGATCAATATAATATAAGATTATTTAATACTAAACAAAATTTATTTATAAAAATACTGGCATAGTTTAAAACTATGCCAAAACAGACTTAAATATATTTATGCTAATGTGTATCAACTAAATTTATAATTATTTTATACCAAATAAATCCTCACGTAAATCTGTTTCAAATAAAGATACACACTCATTATCAGTAACGATAAAATGATCTATTAGTTTTACATTTATGAGTTCAAAAGCATTCCTTAGCTTTATTGTCATTTCAATATCTGCTGAAGATGGATATGCTTTACCGCTAGGATGATTGTGAGCTACAATTGCATAAGCACAATTATAACTTATAGACTTTTTTATAAAGTCTTCACAATTAATCATTACAGAATTGAAGCTACCTTCCTTTATTATATCAAAAAACAATAATTCCATTTTTGAATTTAATAAAATTAAGGCTACATTTTCATTATTTCTGCCAATGAATTTAACCTTTATCATTTCACTGATAATTTCATTCGTCATTTTTTTACTTTTTACGCTATTTTTATCTTCTAAATAGATCCTATATAAATCTGACCAAAGTTTAATTAAAATTGCAGATTTCTCACCTATTCCATCAACCTGCTTAATAATATTAAAAGGTGCATCAAGTACTCCAGATAATGAACCAAATTTGTTAATTAAATTATGCGCAATATCATTTGTATTTCTTCTTGGAATAGAATAAAACAAATATAATTCAAGAAGTTCATGTTTCTCTAATCCATCTGCTCCTACTTTTAAGTATTTCTTCCTTAATCGTTCTCTATGTTTATCATGCAATTAAATCACCTTGGAACTAAAAAATGTTTCTATATTTTATACTTGTTTTTCAAATACAAAATAAAGTGATTCAATTCCTTCATTGCTGTATCAGGAAGATTTTGTAATAGTAGCACTTGGGATTTAGCCTGATTAACGGCAAGTTGATTATCTGTCATACCAAGCATATAATCAATAGAAACATCGAACATTTGAGACATCTTCTTTTTCATCTCATCATCTGGAGTACTTATATTGCGTTCATATGATGATACCGTATGAACTGATATTGATAACTTATCTGCTAATTCCTGCTGGGTTAACCCTAAATCCTGACGTAGCTCGCTTAATCTTTCACCTATCAAAAATCACCACTCCTTTTAGATATATTATAATAAATAATATATCCTCTCGGCATTGCGCGTATAATTCTTGTGATTGTTTAAATTTTATCATAAATATATTATGCAATATAGCAGATAATATTATAACTTATAATAAATATTCAAATCCTCAAAAATATTTAACGCAGAAGTAGTAACTATAATATACAATTTTTTAATATTATCTTATTTTAACCCAGTATTTTCTTGTTAAATCTCACCTTTTCTAGACTCGCTGCATTATCTATAACACAGCTCAAAGCTGTTCCCTTTATTCCCCAATTTTATACATTATAAGGACATAATTCATCCATTTTAGTTTCTCTTACAGTTCTGTTGACATTGCTAATTTTTTATTCCTATATTTTGATTCTCTTCTGCTATAACTACAATCCGAATAAAAATTTCAATATTAGGTCTACCCTAGAATGATGTATTTATAATACCATCTTACATATAAACCTTATCTCACCGTAGTGTCCCATCACCATTCTTGTATAGCATTGTAAATTATCGTATTAAAAATCATGAAATAGCTTAATGTTAAAGCTTTGCTTAATACACTTTCATAAAACATTAAAATATAATCACAGACATATTTTATCGTTAAATAAAAAATCGCATAAATACCAGATTTACTAGCATCTATGCGATCAAAAGTATGGTGAGCCATCGGGGATTCGAACCCCGGACACCTTGATTAAAAGTCAAGTGCTCTGCCAACTGAGCTAATGGCTCGTATATATATTTTAAAATTATAAAGACTAATTTGGCTGGGATGGCTGGATTCGAACCAGCGAAATGACGGAGTCAAAGTCCGTTGC
>CAKSUE010000142.1 GCA_934501135.1 uncultured Eubacteriales bacterium
GGTAAAATCGATATTAATGCAATATAAGAATTTATAAATAAAGCATTATATATGCTAAAAATATGTCGAACAGTTTTTAGTATAAAAAATATAAAGTCTTGATTTTGGTGGTTGACCTGCTACATTTTTTCACTATTCTATTCATAAAATATTTATATTGCTGTTTTCCATATTTCTTTTTTACCACATCTTGGGCATATTAATTCCTTTTCCATTGATTTATTTTATTATATTTTCTTTATTTTGGGCACTACCTTTTGCCATATTTGTGGTAGAATATAAAGTGTAAAATATGAAATAAGCAAAAAATTTTACGCACAATGTTTTCATGCTTTTAGCATAGTTATTTTAAATTTAAATGCTATTTTTTTGAATATATAAAGTTGTTAGATTTGATTTAAGATAATTAAGAATATAGATTATTTAAACAATTAGTTAGAATATGTAATATTTTAATGATCTTTTAAGTAAAGTGATTTTATGAATTGAAATTATTACATTTTTAAAATATGTTATAAGATGAAAAGGGTGAGTTTTACAATGGACAGAATTGATATAGCTTTTGAAGAAATTAATAATTTAGCGTTGGAAGTTGCCATTGAAATTGTTGGAAGTATTATCTTTGTGATAGGCTTTATATCGCTTATTGTAAATATTATACTAGTAATCAAGTATGTGAAATATAATCGTAGGGAAAATAGTGCTCATCTTACAGGAAAGGAAAATTCTTGATAAAAACGGTTTGCAACATATTAGAGTCCGGCTTGGAGGATTTTTTATTTTTGGCAACGGATACAGTCATTATTTTAAAACGATTTTTCTTAGAATAAGAACGAGGAATAAAACAAGCCTTACATCTCTTGCAATGGGAGCTCAAAAATCTGCACTTGCTGTTCTCGATAAAGAGAATGATCCAGATATGAAAAAGCGTATAAGGCTTTTTCCTGTTGCTGTATTCGGAACTGTTGCATTTATTCCTTTGATTTTAATTGGATTTATATTGGATTATTTTCTTTTTTCATCACAAGGCTATATAACGCTTATAATTGAAGGTATAGCGATAGTGTTATATCTACTTTCTCTTGTAATATCTATTTTGATGTTATCTACAGAAAAGAAAGCGCAACAGCGAGCATATGTTTTTTTACGTGATATGGGACTAGCTACAGAAGATGAAATTGCCACTATTGCAGAGATATTTAATTTATATAACATTCAATACATAAATGATATTATTCTAAGCACATTTGAAATTTTATATTATATTTTGAAACTTGTGGCTGATCTGAATAACAAGTTAAAACAGTTAAAGTGCCTTTAGATATATTTAAAAAAGCTGCAGATAATAGAAATATATTAGCTAATGTTAAGCTTAAAACATATTATTAAAAACTTGAATGAGCATCCTATCAATAAGTATAGTTATTGATAGAATGCTCATTTTAGCTTTGTGCTTAATTTTTAATTTTGTTGCGAAGGTAAAATCTATTCTTCAATGGGAAGCATCTCGGCGTAATCATCCGCATTGGGACCGGTAAATCTGTCATCAAAATACAAATTAGCATCAAGAACACATTTCGATATTTTTATTTCTTCAAGTGGGTTTGAAAAATATATGGCTTGTTTAAGATTTGTGCTTGGGATAAGGAGAGTTTTTATATTATTAACAGAACAATCAAAGGACTCAAGTGCAGTTAATTGTGATAAATCCAATTCATTAAGATCACAACTATAACAAGTTAAATATTTAAGATTTTTGCAATCTGAAATATCTACTTCTATTCCTATATTTTCTTGGAATGAAAGTCTTTCTAGTTTTTTAAGTTTGGAGATTTTAAGCTCCTTACGATCTGTGTTGCTGCAATCTAGTTCTACAAGGTTTTTAAAATTATTTAAATCTAATTCCCCAAGCCCTTTATTATTAGCAATATTAAGATTAGCGATAACGTTTATATGGGATACAATTAATTCTGTAAGGTTATTATTAGCTAAGTTAACTTCAAGAAGATTGTTAAATGAAGCTAAATCTAAGTTTCCGTGAAGATTATTATTTGATAGATCCATATTTACCATTGAGTCCGAGTTGGGAAGTTCAATTGATTTAATATTACAGTTTTTGCAGTTAAGATTTTTTATATTTGTATTTTCAGATAAATTTAAATTGCCACTTTCTAAATTATTTCCTGAAATATCAAGATGCTCTAGTTTTTTATTTTTTGTTAAATCAATATTAGTAATATTTTTATTTGGGCAACAAAGGTATTTTAAATTCACAAAGTATTGAATTCCTTCAAGGTTATTTATATCTTGTTCAAAAGTTGTAAAGAAAATTTGACTTGTTTTTTGAATTGTATACGCATCTAAGTAGCTTAATTTATAGCTAGGGTCGAAGCTAGATTCATCATTGCACAAGATGTATGTATAAACATATTTAGCAAAAGCCTCATCTGAAAAAATAGTCTTTATTTCCTTATCAATTAAGTTTATATCTACATTTAAGTCCGTTTGGTTTTTACCAGTAGTAAAAGAATTATGTAGAGGTTTAGAAATAGGTGAGATATTATTTTCACAATAGTCGCCTTGTGCTGCAGTATTAACAGTTGGAGTTGATATATCTTGCTGAGCTTCTTTTAATGTAGTTTGTCTCAAATCTTTTTGGATTTCTTGCATATTTATTATGTGGCACTTTAGGAAATCATTTTCATTTTTTAGTCTATATAAAGATAATATGATAGAGTTACTTGTGAGAAAGGAATTTGTGTCAGAATTGAGTTTAGAGATGCGTTTATTTGCATTATCTATTGCTTTTTTAGTTTGTGTCATATACCTCGATAAGTAATTTATTTGAAGGTTATATTTTTTAATTTGTGTATTTATAATTTTAGCAATATTACGATGCATGCCATCTTCCTTATGAGAATGATTTGAATACATTATTTTATATTTATCTATACTATCTTTCCCAAAAATTTCATGATTGTTTTTTTCAAGTTTAATTATCTCTTCTTTATTTTTAAGTAATGAATTTCGTATATTTTTCATTTGATAAAAATTATCAGCAAAGTTAAGAGCTGCTGCTTCATTAGATCTGGCTTCTTCATAATTTTTTTTATCGAGGTTTTCTTTGCAAGTAGAAAAATCTATTAATA
>CAKSUE010000143.1 GCA_934501135.1 uncultured Eubacteriales bacterium
TATTAAAAATAATTTCTAAAGAAACATTAGTATAACTCTGAGGTAAAGCGCTGTTGTCTACAAGCAGTGCCGCAATACTTCTGGCGTAAATTTTAAGTAAGCTTCCTGAATTCGACACCTCAACAATTTGTTCATCTAAAATACCATCAAAAGCTATATCATCACCACAATATACTTTTATATACTTAAGTTCATCAATAGAGTCTTTATAGCAAAAAGCCGCATATAAATCATCAGCCGGTGCATCATCTGACTTATTTATTCTTACAGATACGGGTTTCCCCAGGTCAATTGATTTCCCTGTTACTGTTATCCCTTCGTATATCACGGTAGAACCACCTTCTGACCTACTTTTAACTCATCTGGTCTTTTAATTTGTGGGTTTTTATTTAATAGCTTATTAACAGAAACTGAATATAAATTTGCTATTGACCATAGTGTATCACCCTGTTTTATTATATGGTAATTTACAGATACTAAAAGATTGTTGTTATTTTGTTCAGCAACATTTTCCCAAAATTCGAACTCATATTTTACAAAGCCAGGAGTAGATTCTCCAACTAAACTAAGCGAAACAAACGCAGCTAAAAATGGAGTTAATTTTGGAACCTTAAGATACTCAACTGAACCAAGTTCAAAAACTTTATATAACTCATTATACTGTTCTATCGCATCATCACCAAAAAACTCACCATAACCTTTAACTATTTTCTTCTTTCTCCCATAATCTTGAAAAACATTTCCAAAAAATGGTATAATTTGCTCTTTTATATTTCTTTCCTGGGTAACTTCTATTTTCTTCGGATTAAACTTCCATTTATAACTCCCATATTCCATACCTTCAAGTCTCACTAATCCCCACCCCCATCTCGATATCAAGGTTACATGAATACCTTCTTAAATCCCTTTCAAAATTTTCAGAAATATAGTCTGTATCCAGAAGAGTTTCTTTGTCGGTATTCTCTTTATATACATATGCTTTCTCAGCAAAAGTTTGCCCACTAATATCTTCAATACCTTTAGTATAATTATTATTTCTACTATTAATGTTAACTCTTAAGGGTAACTTAAAATCTTTGTCCCTATTTTTTAAAGCAATCTGTCGATTAAGCTTAAAGCTTGTATCAAAAATCTTCATTATTTAGCACCCCACATTATATTTCGAAACATCAAATTTCTTAATATCAAAGTTTGCATTAACTTCAAACTCTAAACTTTCATCCTCTTCATCATCCAGCAACATATTTATATAGCAATATATATAATCACCATCACACATATCTTTGGCTTCCTTCGATGTGGGCAACTTGTTAAAATCCTTTAACACTCTCCATATAATTCTCTGTTTTGGATTGTCGAGTTTTTTTTTAACTCTAAAACACTTTTAGGAGAAAGATTATTGAAACTTAAAAAACTATCCTTTACCTTAACATATTCCTCTGCAATTTTAAGAAGCTCTTCAGATGTAAGTGTATTAACTACATCTGAGCTATTTTCAAAGACTCTTCTATTCCTTCGATTATATAAACACATATAAGCAAGACAGGCGTTTTCCGCAATTGGTACAGCTATTTTTTTCTCTGCTCCATCCTTAACCAATTCATCTGCTAATTTTCGCGACATAGAATCGCAAAGCAATGCTTCATAAACAGATAAAAGTTTTAAATACAAGTTCCTTCCAGAAATTTTAATTGGCTCTCTAATATCAGTCCCACCGAGCAATGATGGTATAGCCTTTTTTTTCATTGTATAATCTCCATTCTTTTTGCAGATATAATCTGAACATTCTCAAGAATTGCATCATTAACGCTCGCAGATTCATTTATCCCAATCCACTCACAATTGGAATAAACTATTCTCCTGTCTGGCTTTACAACAACAAGGTTAAAATTTTGAAGATCATAAAAATTTATAGAATCACCATTTATATCACAATAAGAATATACCCTTGAAAGTTCAATTAAATGATTAATCTTACCTGTAACCACACCCACGGGTTCTTTTTCTCCAAGTGCTTCTATGTATTTACTGTCTTGAACAGATTTTGCTTTATAACTTTCAACAACCGCTAATTTTTTCCCGTTAACTTCTATGTAAATATCTTGACTTGTAGGAAATTTAATTTTTACCATAGCTATCCCCCTAAACTCTTACATTTGCTGTAATGTATATTTGATTAATACCGCGAGATACCTCAAACTTAATCTCCACAATACAAACAGATTGATCGTCTTGGTCTTGCATAACTTTAGGTTGATCGTAATCGTTAATTATATCTTGCGATTTATACTTTTCAAGTTCAATAGTAACTTGAGTAGAAATCGCACTTCTTGTAGAAGAATTATTTTTAGCTCCATCTAATAAATTAGTAAGAGTTGCTCTTATGCCGGAAATAACGTAGTCTATAACTAATACAGTATTAATATCTTTAAATGTTGTGTCACTTACGTTATCAGTTGTTGTTCTAGAGCTTACAGCCCTTATAACTTCCGTTTGACCTGATATTGTCTCAAAAGGCGTAATCCCCATCTGAATATATTCATCAACCATATCTTCAGTAAGATTATTAGTTAATCCTATAATCGAATTAAGTACCTTACCGTTAAAAGATGCACTTGGATCTACTGCTTGCGATAAAATACCCGCAAATGCAGCAGCTAAAAAGCAAGAGGAAATAGCAGTTCCATCAGAGTTAACCGGACTCTGTGCTATAACCATAATTCGTTCAGAATTAAAATTGCTTCCAAGTGTTGTATCATATTCAGAATAACTAACAATACCAATTCTCTCTTTTAAATTATCTGAAGAATTAATAACACTGGTCTTTAATTTATTATGAATTGCCACATTCTCACTATCACAAATAACAACACAAATATCATCTATAGTCTCAATCTTTTCAAAAGCTGTATCGTAACTATTATTTCCAGCAGAAACAACAGCAACTTTAATTGCACCGTTCTGAAGAATTGTTTCGCAAAGTTTACTAACCAACTCATCAGAACCAAAAATTCTATAAGCATCAGATGCCCTCGTAATAGTATATAAAGTGCCTGCTTCTATAGAAGACTTTGCAACAAGTCCTACTGTCTTGCCTGTAGTGTTACCCCACAATACAGAAGATGCTTCGTAATCTGAATACACAC
>CAKSUE010000144.1 GCA_934501135.1 uncultured Eubacteriales bacterium
CTGTAAACTTAACTGAGGCACTAGTTGATCGCTCATATTCATAATTAACATCTTCATGCCTTGGAGCTATCGCACGTATTCTATATTCTCCTTTTTCGCTTGGCATACCGTTAGTCCAAGATGTTGTTTCATCGCCTTTATAATCACTCTCACTACAATACTGATACTGCAAGGTGGGTGGTGTGGTGGTATGCATTTTCTTCCCCAATGAGTATTTGTATTCTACCATACCGCTATATTGTACAGGTGCATCACCTGCAATATGACCTACTGAGTTACTATCAACTAATTTCAAAGTAGTTGGTACATAAGGTTTGATTGAAGAGTTAAACGGTACTTTTTCCACCGCTTTTACTTGGTATAAGCACATTATATCGCCCGTATTGTTTAATTCTCCATCAGATCCTTCTCTGCCTGCAATCCAAAATTGCATAGGTTTATTATCATAACTGCCAAAATATATTTTTTGGTTAGTGGGGTTATCGCACACTGGTAATTCATTACCGTATAACTCAGGACCATTTGTTATATTACCCCATGAACATTTTAGAGCGTCCTTATTTGCAAATACACGGTTGTTCGCGTGTGTCGCAATTTCAACATTCGCATTAAATTTAATGCCATCATATTCCCAAGTTTCTGGGATAGTTGTTGCTGCTATACCATCTGTTCCCTCATCTTCCATCCATATTTTAAATGTAAGATCTGATAAATCCGGTGAATCAAAATCAGAAAGATTAATTTCTAATGTTTCGCTCCCTTCACTCCCAATTTTCTTGGCTGCACCGTAAGATATTATTTGACTATCGTTGAAATTATCGTTTCCAAATGCGCAGATTGTAATATAATTTCCCTTCACTCCTCCGGAGTAACTTACAGTTAAGGTATTATTCAAACTGTTGTATTTAATGCTGCTTACTTTAAACTTTTCATCAGCATCCATTTTTTTCTTAAGGTACATTCCGTAATCTCCAGTTGTTTTTTCTGTTATTTGTCCAAGATTAACATTAGAAACCTCAAACTTTGCAGCTCTGCTGTCAACACCGTCTGCACAGAGATTAGTGGCCGATACCGCAGATGAGAAGATTACAGATTTAAGATTTATTCTGAAAACGGCAGCTAAAAATGGGTTTGAATTGAAAGCAACTCTAAGATCAACACAGTAACCACGAAAAGCGGAAAGCGGGGTATAACTGTTTCTATAATTAGGTGAACGCAACCAAGAGTAATAGGCACTGTTGTTACACATCGACGCCCAATAGCTTATTGGTATCATTCTGCCTATATTACTATTTGTAAAAACTTGATTAGCATATATACCACCAGAACTTATATCCTCTTTTCCCCAGCTTATAACTTTAAAGTTATTGTAGTTTCCGCTCGGTAAAAAGAATTTGTCTGTTGTTTCATATACATTTGTTGCATCTATATTCAACACATTGGTTTCCACCGTGCTTGGCTGTACTAGAGCTAGCTCCCCTTTATTAAAGTGAGACTCATATTCTCCTCCTCCATTGGTTCCTGAGGTGGTAGAGTCAACCGCATAAATCTTCATTGAACCATCCATCAAACCCTTATTCATGTAGGATCTAATATCACTTCGGCCCCAATGGTTTGCGGATGCATACGTATCAAAAACGGTCCCTGTACTGTCGGCAAATGCGACTGGCATAATTAGAGTAACCATTGCTGTAACTAACACTATGCTTAAAGTTTTCCGGATTTTCGCTGTGGCTTTCCTCATTCTTAGATTTCACACCTTTAACTTAATACAATATTTTCAAATCACATATTCTTAGCTATATCAAATATTATAACACATTCCATATTTTTTCAAGTATATTTCATTTTTTTTGTTGCAATATTTTAAATATCCATTTATATTTTACTAAATCATCGCAACAAAAAGAGCAGAACTTTTTGCTCTGCCCTCTAATTAAAATCTGCTTAATTGCCGTTTATTAAATTGTCTATACTACTACTCTTCAAATAAGCATTTATAAAGCCATCTATGTCTCCATCCATAACAGCGTTTATGTTACCCATTTCAAAATTTGTTCTGTGATCTTTTACCAAAGTATATGGCATAAACACATATGATCTTATTTGTGATCCCCAACCAATCTCTTTTTGAACACCTTTTATATCTTCTATTTTGTCTAAATGTTCCCTCTCTTTAATCTCAATAAGCTTAGATTTCAACATTTTCATTGCAAGTTCTCTGTTTTGATGCTGACTTCTTTCATTTTGACATGCCACAACAATACCTGTAGGTATATGTGTAAGTCTAACTGCAGAAGAGGTTTTATTTATATGTTGTCCCCCTGCTCCAGACGACCTAAATACATCCATCTTTATGTCATCTTGCGATATCTCAACATCAATATCATCGTCTATCTCTGGCATTACTTCAACAGACGCAAACGAAGTATGTCTTCTACCTGATGAATCAAATGGGGAAACTCTAACCAATCTATGAACACCGGCTTCACTCTTCATATATCCATAAGCATTAAGACCTTCTATAAGAACAGATACACTTTTTAGCCCCGCTTCTTCACCATCTAAATAATCAAGAGTCTTAACTTTATAGTTATGTCTCTCCCCCCACCTACAATACATCCTATAAAGCATCTCGACCCAATCTTGTGCTTCAGTTCCCCCTGCTCCTGCATGGAATGTAAGTATTGCATTGTTAGAATCGTATTCTCCTGTTAAAAGTGTAGAAAGTCTTAAGCTCTCTAATTCACTCTTCACTTTATTTAGCTCTTGTTGTGCCTCTGGAAGCAACGATAAATCCTCTTCTTCATTTGCAAGTTCTACTAACGCACATGCATCTTCATATAAAGAATACAGATTTTCATAGCCAGATAATTTATTTTTAAGTAAACTAGTTCTTTTAATTACTTTTTGGCTATTTTCTGTATCATCCCAAAAACCAGGTTTTGATGCCTGCTCATCTAAAGACATTATTTCATTTTTAATGGTATCAAGTCCTAGTGCCTCAGATAAATCCTTTATTTCAGGGCCTATCTCTTCAAGAGACAACCTAATCTCATCGAACTGCAACATTATATCACCTTCTATACATGATAAATTTATTATATCTTATCATATTTATAAAGTAAAGGTAATAC
>CAKSUE010000145.1 GCA_934501135.1 uncultured Eubacteriales bacterium
GTGTTATTATGTCTACAAAATTTACAGTCCCGTTGTCTAATATAATAAATGAACTTTCCCTTGATATTGAATTTATGCCAAGTGATCCTAAGAAAATTTTATTAGTGTCTAAAGATGTTAATCGACCTGGTCTAGAATTAACAGGTTTTCTTGATCATTTTGATCACGAAAGAATACAGATTATCGGGAAAATTGAAAGTTCTTTTTTAGAAGGTTTTTCTTCCGAAGAGAGATATAACATAATTAAGAATTTTTTTGTAAAAAGACCTCCTGCCATAATAATTGCAAGAGGTATTAAACCTTTTGTGGAAATGATTGAAGCAGCTAAATTATATAAAATACCTATTCTAAGAACTGCAGAACCAACATCTTCTATTGAGGCTGATCTTGTTATATATCTAAGCTCTGAACTTGCACCAAGAGTTACAAGGCATGGGGTTTTTGTTGAAGTATATGGAGAAGGCATCTTTATTATGGGAGATAGTGGAGTTGGAAAAAGTGAAGTTGCAATAGAGTTAATAAAAAGAGGCCACAGACTAATTGCAGATGATGCTGTGGAAATAAAAAGAACAACTAAGAGTAATTTAGTAGGACGAGCACCTGATAATATAAGGCATTTTATAGAGGTACGTGGAATAGGAATAGTAAATGCAAGAAAAATATTTGGTATGGGTGCAGTTAAGCTTACAAGTAGTATAGATTTGGTTGTTAATCTAGAAATATGGGATGACTCAAAGGTTTATGACAGAATGGGAATAGAAACTGAATATATAGATATATTAGGAATAGATGTACCGTTTATTACTATACCTGTAAAACCAGGCAGGAATTTAGCAGTTATTGTTGAAGTAGCAGCAATGAATGCAAGGCAGAAAAAAATGGGATATAATGCAGCCCAGGAATTGCTATCAGGTATAGGTATGGGATATGATGATGAAAAAATAGATACAGATTTTAAACAAGAGAAGAAATATCTATAGGAGTGATAATAATGAAGATAATTGCAGACACACATTGTCATACAGTTGCTTCTACTCATGCATATAGCACAATAATGGAAAATGTTAACGAGGCTTCGAAAAAAGGTCTTTATGCTATTGCCATTACAGATCATGCTAATAATATGCCTGGTAGCCCTGGACCATTTTATTATGAGAATCTAAGGGTTATTCCAAGAAATATAAATGGAGTTTATGTTTTAAGAGGCATTGAATCTAATGTTATAGATTATAATGGAAATATAGATGTTCCAGATAATATAATTTCTACACTTGATTGGATTATAGCATCTATGCATGGCCCAACATTAAATCCTCCTAAAAGTATGGACGAATGTACTAACGCATGGCTTAATATAGCTAAAAATCCATATGTAAAAGTTATAGGACATTGTGGATCGCCGATATATAAATTTGATTATGAGAAAGTAATTCCGGAGTTTGGAAAAAATAATAAACTTGTTGAGATTAACAATGCTACGTTTAAAATAAGAAAAGATTCAGTTTCTAACTGTAAAGAAATTGCTTTATTATGTAAAAAATATCGGGTTAATGTTATAATAAATTCAGATGCACATTTTTGTACGCAGATCGGTGTTTTTGATTCGGCCTTAAATATGTTAAAAGAAATTGATTTCCCGGAAGAACTTATAATAAACTCGGATAAAGATAAGTTCGAAAAATATATAAATAATAGTACGAACTTTTTTAATAGTTAGAATGGAGGGACAAATGTATAACTATAAACCTATAATTGAAGCGGCAGCTGAAATTAGGTGCAAGTATATTGAAAATGAACCTATGTCTAGGCATACTACATTTAAAATAGGTGGCTGTGCAGATTTATTTATAATTGTAAACAGTAAAGAGGAACTAAAGACAATACTTAGCTGTGTGGAAAATGAAAAAGTTCCTATGTTTGTGTTAGGAAGAGGTTCAAATATTTTAGTATCTGATTCTGGATTCAATGGGGTCGTTTTAAAGCTAGAGGGAAACTTTACAAAAGTTAGCCTGCTGGACGATGACTTTATATGTTGTGGATCTGGAGCAACACTTGCTAAACTTTGTAATGAAGCTTTAAAATATTCTTTATCTGGCCTTGAATTCGCATGGGGTATTCCAGGTTCGGTAGGCGGAGCCGTTTACATGAATGCGGGGGCTTATTCAGGTGAAATGAAGGACATAGTTACATCATGTACACATATAGATAAACAAGGAAAGTTTGGAACATATAAAGGGGATGCACTTAAATTTTCATATAGAAATAGCATCTATAATAAAAAGGACTATATAATAACAGACATAACAGTTAAGCTTAAAAAAGATGATCATGAATCAATTAGAAAAAGAATGGATGACTTTATGGATAGGAGAAGAAGTAAACAGCCTATCGATATACCTAATGCAGGGAGTATTTTTAAAAGGCCAGATGGAAATTTTGCGGGTACACTTATTGAAAAATGTGGTCTTAAGGGAAAAACAATTGGCGGAGCACAAGTAAGTACGAAACATGCAGGGTTTATTATAAATAAGGGAAACGCTAAATGCGAAGACGTTTTAAATTTAATTGAACTTATTAAAGAAAAAGTTATGAAAGAAACCGGAATTCTATTAGAGTGTGAAGTTAGGAAAGTTTAATATATAGTAGTTTAAAATAAAAGGAGGGAAAATTATGGATTTTATTATTGTTACGGGACTATCAGGTGCGGGAAAGTCAAGAGCAATTGATGCAATGGAAGATATAGGGTTTTATTGTGTAGATAATATTCCTCCTAAACTAATACCTACTTTTTACGATCTATGTAAGCCTTCAAATGAAAGAGTTGCAGTTGTTACAGATATTCGTGGTGGAAGGATGTTTGAACATTTAATTGAGGTTTTGTATAGATTAAAAAAAGAGAATAAGCCTTATAAAATTTTATATCTTGATGCAAGAGAAGATGTTTTACTTAGAAGATATAAAGAGACTCGCCGTAAGCATCCTTTAATAGAGGAGAATCAAGTATCTATTTTAGAAGCTATTGAATTAGAAAAAGAAGCACTAAAAACAATTAAGGAACAGTCGGACTATGTTGTGGATACATCTTATATTTCACCGGCTCAACTTAAAAGCAGGATTTCAT
>CAKSUE010000146.1 GCA_934501135.1 uncultured Eubacteriales bacterium
ATCTTATAGATAATCTAATTTTACTGGCTATTGGAAATGATGATAATTAAATGTTAATTATAAAGGAAGGAGTTTGTGTTATATAAAGCACATGAGATCCAATATGAATGATAAATCTATTGGTGTATTTGATTCAGGCTTAGGTGGTCTTACTACTGTTAAGGAACTTTTAAGTATAATGCCAAGAGAAAACATAATATATTTTGGCGACACAGGGCGTGTGCCATATGGTTCTAGAAGTAAAGAAACTATTATTAAATATGCAATGCAAGATGTCTCATTTTTAATGTCTTTGGGTGTTAAAATTATAATAGCAGCATGCGGAACTGTAAGTTCAGTTGCAAAAGACATCGGTTCTTCTTTAGATATTCCTTTTATAGGAGTAGTTAAACCTACTTCACTGTCTGCGTGTGAAATGACCAAAAGAGGGAAGATAGGTGTTATAGGAACTACAGCGACTATAAATAGTAACTCTTATAAAAATGAAATTAATAGAATAGATAATAGTATTGAGGTGTTTACAAAAGATTGTCCGCTGTTTGTTCCACTTGTTGAAAGCGGATTTATATCAAAAGATGACCCAATTTTAAAGTTAACTGTAGAGAGATATCTTGAAGGACTGCTTAAGGAAGGAATAGATACACTTATTTTAGGATGTACTCATTATCCTATAATTAGGGATGCAATATCTGAATATCTTGGACAGGATGTATCTATAGTAGATTCTGGACGGGAAACTGCACTATATGCTTCTAAAATTTTGAAGAATATGGGTTTGACTAGTTCAAGATATGAATCCGGTAATACTTCTTTTTATGTTAGTGACAGTATAAAGGGATTTTCGGAAACTGCTCAACTATTTTTAGGTAAAAATATTACAAAGGATATTAACCGTATATACATAGAAAACTATGGACTATAAATTAAGATATACCACATAAATATACAGTTGTAATTTTATGTGGGGAATGGCGGAAATATATGATTCAGGATTATATTATTTCAATTGTTGGATATCAACAAATTGAAGGTGAAGAAAATGAAATACAACTTACAACTGTAGGTTCTTATATTAACAAAGATGGAAATAGATATATAATATATTCAGAGTATGAAGAGGATAATCCATCTAATAAGCTTACCTCCGTAATAAAGGTTGAGGGTACCGATAAAGTAACCTTAATAAGAAATGGCGAAGATAAAACAAGATTAATTTTGGAAAAAGGGAAAAGACATCAATGCTTTTATAATACGGGATTTGGAAACATGATGGTTGGTGTATTTACACAGAGAATAGATGCCGATTTATCTGATGATGGAGGACAGTTAGAAATAAGTTATTCTCTAGATATAAATTCAGGGCTTACAAGTATAAATCAAATTTTTATAGATATAAAGAAAGGAACAGATAGATATAATGTCGCAGATAATAATTAAAGTTACGGATGATTTAAAAAGTCTATTGAATAATGCGGTTAAACTTGCTTGTGAAAAGGGAGAACTTTATAATGCACAAGACTTAAGTTTTACAGTTGAGATTCCAGCAGATAGAAGCCATGGAGATTTTGCTACCAATATAGCTATGATATCTGCAAAGGTATTTAGGTTACCACCAAGGAAAATAGCCGAAATAATTGTATCTAATTTGAGTTTGGAAAATACAATGTTTAAGAAAGTCGAAATTGCAGGACCAGGGTTTATTAATTTCTTTTTAGGAGATTCATTTTATACTTCTATATTACGTGATATAGAAAGTTTAGGAAGTAATTACGGGAGATCTAATTTTGGTAATGGCGAAAAAGTCATGGTAGAGTTTGTATCGGCAAATCCAACTGGACCTATGCACATGGGCAATGCAAGGGGAGGTGCTTTAGGAGATTGTTTATCTGCAGTACTTGATGCTGCCGGATATGATGTTTATAGAGAATTTTATATTAATGACGCAGGTAACCAAATAGAAAAATTTGCACTTTCATTAGATATAAGATATCAACAGATATATAAAGGGAAGGAAAATGTAGTTCTTCCCGATGATAGCTATCATGGAGAAGATATAACAGAACTAGCAAAGCTTTTTGCTCAAGAGTATGGAAACAGTTTTATAGATAAAGATGAAAAATCACGCCGTGAGGCACTGGTTGAATTTGCTCTTCCTAAAAATATAGAAAAGATGAAAAAAGATATGAAAAAGTATAGGATAGAGTACGATAATTGGTTTCATGAAAGTACTCTTCACAATAGTGGAGAAGTAGAGGAAATAATAAAGATATTAAGGGACAAAGGATTAACATATGAATTAGATGGTGCAGTATGGTATAAAGCAACAGAATTCGGTGCTGAAAAAGATGAAGTACTTATAAGAAATAACGGTACACCTACATATTTTGCAGCAGATATTGCATACCATAGAAATAAATTTGAAAAAAGAGGCTTTGAAAGATGCATAGATGTCTGGGGAGCTGATCATCATGGGCATGTAGCTAGATTAAAAGGAGCTATGGATGCCATTGAACTTGATGGAACTAAGTTAGATGTTGTTTTAATGCAGTTAGTAAGGCTTGTAAGAAATGGTGAAGTTGTAAGAATGAGCAAAAGAACCGGAAAGGCAATTCAGCTTGCAGATCTGCTTGATGAAGTCCCAATTGATGCTGCTAGATTTTTATTTAATATGAGAGATCCTAACTCTCAAATGGAATTTGACTTGGATTTAGCGGTTAAAGAAGATTCTCAAAATCCTGTTTATTATGTTCAGTATGCACATGCTCGTATTTGTAGTATACTTAAATCTATAGAGTCAGATGGAGTTACAATAAGAAAATGTACAGACCAAGAACTTAATCTTTTAAAATCTCCAGAAGAAATAGAGCTTATAAATCATCTTGCTGCTTATACAAGTGAAATAATATCGTCTGCTAAAGACTATGATCCTGCAAGAATAACAAGATACGTTATAACTCTTGCAACGCTATTCCATAAGTTTTATAATTCTTGTAGGGTAAAATGTGAGAATGAAGATTTAATGCAGGCAAGAATAATGCTATGCTTAAGTGTAAGAACAGTAATAAAAAATGTTTTGGAAATGTTTAAGATAAGCGTACCTGAAGTCATGTAACAG
>CAKSUE010000147.1 GCA_934501135.1 uncultured Eubacteriales bacterium
TTTTTTGCAGATAATGATAAAAAATACAGGTAACTTAAATGCAATATTATTTGATAAAATTTTTATTTAATGTTAACATTATAGAAATAATTTTAGGAAATATAAAATAACTAAGATTATAGATTATAATTAAGGAAATGTTCAAAGCGTAAAATTCATTTTAAATAATTGAATCTAATTTTTTAGCGTTTCCTAGTGTTGTTTTTTTAGAATTTGTAATATTTGATCTAAAGAAATATTTTTCAGATAATTTAATATCTGTTAGAATATAGTTTGAGTATAGGGGGAGAAAGAATGGTTAAAAAAAGAAAATATACTAAAGATGATATAATTCGTATAGTTGATAATGAGGATATAAGATTTATACGTTTGCAATTTACTGATATTTTCGGATCATGTAAGAATGTTGCAATTACAAGGAGTCAGTTAGAAAAAGCCTTAGATAATAAATGTATGTTTGATGGTTCTGCAATTGAGGGGTTTGTAAGAATAGAAGAATCGGATATGTACTTATACCCAGATTACGATACTTTTATGATGTACCCATGGAGTCCTAACCCTGGAAAGGTTGCTAGGATTATTTGTGACGTTTATAAACCTGACGGAACGCCATTTGAAGGTGACCCAAGATACATTTTAAGAAATACAATAAAAGAGGCTGCAGATATGGGTTATACATTTAATGTGGGTCCAGAATGCGAGTTTTTTCTATTTCAGACAAATGATGATGGTCATCCTACAACAAAGACAATAGATCAAGGAGGATACTTTGAACTTGGTCCTGTAGACAGAGGAGAAGAAGCAAGAAGGGATATATGTATAACGCTTGAAGAAATGGGATTTGAAATAGAAGCATCACATCATGAATGTGCACCTGGTCAGCATGAAATAGATTTTAAATATGATGAGGCGATGAATGCTGCAGATAATATAATGAGCTTTAAACTTGCCGTTAAATCTATTGCAGATAAACATGGTTTGCACGCTACATTTATGCCTAAGCCTATATATGGCATAGCAGGATCAGGAATGCATATCAATATGTCATTATGCAAAGATGGCAAAAATGTGTTTTATGATAAGAATGATGATAATGGTCTTAGTAGAATAGCATATAATTTTATTGCAGGTGTAATACTTCATGCTAAAGCCATGACTGGCATTACCAACCCTATAGTGAATTCATATAAAAGATTAGTTCCTGGTTTTGAGGCACCTGTTCATATAGCTTGGTCTGCTAAGAACAGGAGCCCTTTGGTAAGGGTTCCTGCTTCAAGGGGAGAAGGAACAAGAATTGAGCTTAGGAATCCAGATCCATCGGCAAATCCATATTTAGCTTTGGCCGTTTGTTTAGCTGCTGGTCTTGATGGTATAAAAAAGGATTTAATGCCTCCTGCACAGGTTGACAGCAATGTATTTGAAATGACTGAAAAGGAAAGAGAAGCAAAAGGAATTGAAAATATTCCTCAGAATTTAGCTACAGCAATTCGCGCAATGAAGAGAGATAATATTATTAATAATACTTTAGGTGTTCATGCATTCGACAAATATATAACTTATAAAGAAGCAGAGTGGAAAAGCTATAGAAATCAAATTACAAAATGGGAGATTGATAAGTACTTATATAAATATTAATTTAAATTAAAATATTTGAACAGTTTGTTTGCATAGACAGTAATTTATTAGCATATTATTAGTAGAACATCCGAGTTTGTCTTATAACTCGGATGTTTTTTATAAGGTTTATAATTTTAGGAGGTAGATTATGAAAATAATCAGATGTACTTGTTTTTTTCTTGCTTTTATTTTACTATTTGCTGTTCCAATAGATGTGTGGTCCGTAAGTGAAGAGGAAATTACAGCTCCAAGTGCTGTTTTAATGGAACCCAAAACTGGAAAAGTACTGTATGAAAAAAATCCACACGAAATAAGGGCTTGTGCGTCAATTACTAAAGTAATGACACTTATCTTAGTGATGGAAGCAATAGATTCCGGTGAACTATCTTTAACTGATAATATAACGGCAAGCGCCCATGCTGCATCAATGGGTGGATCTGATATATGGCTTGAAGAGGGAGAAGTGATGAGTGTAGATGATCTAATAAAAGCTACTGTAGTTGCCTCAGCAAATGATGCTGCTGTAGCTTTAGCAGAACGTATAGCAGGGTCTGAGGATACTTTTGTTGATAACATGAATGCAAAGGCAAAAATTTTAAATATGAACGATACCGTTTTCAAAAACTGTAACGGTCTAGATGAAGAAGGGCATCTAACTTCAGCATATGATGTTGCATTGATGTCAAGAGAATTACTTAAACATAAATTAATATATAATTACACATCCATATGGATGGATAATTTAAGAGACGGTAAAACACAAATTGTGAATACCAATAAACTTTTGAAAAGTTATAAGGGAATAACAGGACTAAAAACAGGGACAACAAATGATGCGGGTAGCTGTATTTCAGCAACAGCACAAAGAGGCAACCTAGAACTAATATCGGTTGTTTTAGGAAGTAAAACAGGTAAAGAAAGATTTAGCGATGCAGCTACTCTGTTAGATTATGGTTTTGCAAACTTTACAATGACTTCACCTGTAATACCAGAAAACTTTTTTGATTCTACAGTAAAAGTTAACAATGGTATGGAAAGTATTGTTAATACACAAGTTAGATTAAATGGTAATTTTTTAATTCCAAAGGGTAGAGAAAAAGATATTAAAAGCGATTTACAACTTGAAGAAGAAGTTGAGGCTCCAGTTTACAAAGACCAAAAACTTGGTTCAATAAGTTTTAGCCTAGATGGAGATGATTTAGCTCAATATAGCATAACAGCCTTAACGGATGTAGAAAAAATGAATTTTAAGTCAGTATTAGTCGTATTATCAAAACAACTATTAAGATTATAATCTATAGACAAAAAATATTTTAAAATGTTTGGCTATTCCTTGCAAATGTGTTTAATATATTGTAGAATAATATTAAATCTAAAGTCAGGAGGTATTTGAATGGCTACGAGGTTAAACGATAAACATTTAGAAAGTTTTATAAATATAAATGAGTATAAAGGAATTGAATCTCAAGTAAACGCAGCGCATAATTTACTCC
>CAKSUE010000148.1 GCA_934501135.1 uncultured Eubacteriales bacterium
GTTTTACGTGTCGCGATGATTATAGGGCTTTGCCCGCATATGAAATACCACGCGTTTGACGCGTGGATGTTTATTGTGTACACTTTAACTACTTAATCATATAGATTTTAATTGGCTTATTTAATTTTTTAGCATAGTTTATAGTAAACAGAGTTCCTTTTGATTGTCCATCCCATATTGCTACTATAAAATCTGCTGTTTCAACAATTAACTTATTTCGAACCAAAGGAGCGCCTTTGCCGTATTCTTTGTATTCAGGCTTAAAGACTATTACAGGGATATTATTCATATCTGCATATTCAGACGCTAATGTATCGATTCCTCTTGCACCACCGCTAATTATTACAGTAGTTTCTTCAGGAATATATTTGCTAATATCTACATTTAGATTCCTTGAACCTATAACTGCAGTTTTCATTATAAATCTCCTTTAAATTATGGTGCATAAAAGACAGACGATTAACGTTCCATATAATTTATTATATATTAAAAATTAGAAGCGTATAGTGAATTTAGTTCACAGAAAAAGTCAAAATTATCCTTTTGCTAACACATAGGATAGAGAAATAATTATCCCTTTAGGTGATTTTATTTCATGCAATTTGGATAAAATATTGTGAGTATTGATTAAAGAACGATGGCTCACATTGGTTTCTTATTAAGGCTTTATAGGCTGATTGAAAAATATTTTTGTAAAAATTAATTGGCTAGTATAAGAAAAATACAGAATTTCGCCTGTGAACTTTATTCACTATGTGTATAGTATATCATCATGTGTGACTAATATCAACAGTATAAACTAAAAAATAGTATGTGATTTTTTGGGAATAAAATGTGGAATTTTAACAATAATTTGTTATAATAATTGCAGTTTTCAAATCTATGCAGATTTGTATGTTAAACAAAAAACACCTATTTAGGTGTTTTTTATCTTAAAGTCAGTTACTCTATAAAATCTTTTACTTTGTCATATGTTCTGTCGTCTAATAAAGCATTTATTTTTAATCCGGATTCAGTAAATTCTTCATTTATTATTGTACCTTCTTCCCTTATTTTAGCCGCTATTCCTGCCTTAGAGAACGGTATGAGCAGATTTACTTCTTTTATTTTAACAGGAAGATTATCTTCAATAGCTTTTAATAGATTATCAATTCCTTCACCGGTTTTTGCTGAGATTCTAACAACATTAGAGATATTTGGGATGTCTAATATATTGGGAACAAGATCGCATTTATTCATTACTGGTATAATAGGGTGGTTTTCACAGCCTAAGTCTGAAAGAAGCCTTTTGGTAACATCTAGATGTAGTCTTGCTTCTTCATTTGATGCATCACAAACATTTAATATTATATCTGCAAGTGAAGCCTCTTCTAATGTAGATTTAAATGCTTCTATAAGATGGTGAGGTAGCCTTCTTACAAGACCAACAGTGTCTATTAGCATTACAGAAACACCACTAGGAAGTTTTAGGGCTCGTGATGTTGGGTCCAGTGTTGCAAATAGCTGGTCTTTAACAAGGACACCGGCTTCGGTTAATTTATTCATAAGTGTTGATTTGCCTGCGTTTGTGTATCCGACAATTGCTGCTGTTATTATACCGTCTTTTTTTCTTCTTTTTCTAATTTGATATCTGTGCTTTTCAAGATCTTCAAGCTGCGCTTTTAATGTTTCCATTCTTCGGCGTATATGTCTTTTGTCGGTTTCAAGCTTTGTTTCTCCAGGGCCTCGCGTTCCTATACCGCCGCCGAGCCTTGATAACTCTATTCCTTTTCCTGTTAGTCTTGGCATCATGTATTTTAATTGCGCAAGTTCTACTTGGAGTTTTCCTTCTTTTGATTTTGCTCTTAGGGCAAAGATATCTAGTATAAGCATGGTTCGGTCTATTACTTGTGTGTTTGTATAATTTTCTAAATTCTTTATTTGAACAGGGCTTAGCTCACAATCGAAAATAATAATATCGATATCGTTGTTAATGCAATATTCCTTTATTTCTTCTAGACGTCCAGAGCCCACGCATGTTGCGGTGTTTGGTTTATCTCTTTTTTGAACTATTGACGCTATAGGAATTGCCCCGGCACTTTCTGAAAGTTCATAAAGTTCTTTTAGCGAAGATTCAGCGTCATAATCGCCGGTATCAACAGAAACAAGCAGCGCTTTATCTGGTTTAATTTTATTATCATACATAGGATTTTATTTTGCCCTCCTTAAATATACGAAATATTTTTTATTATACCATAAATCCTTTATAAAATGATGCGGATTGTTAATATGTAAAAAAAATGTTATTATGGGTAATAATAAATTTAATATTAGTAAAGCGTGTATTTTGAAAGGACGGAATTTAGAGTTGAGGTTATTGGTTTTAGACGGAAACAGCATTTTGAACAGAGCTTTTTACGGGGTAAAGGGTCTGTCTACAAAAGAAGGATTTTTTACTAACGGGATCTATGGATTTTTAACTACTTTTCAAAAGGTAAAAGAGGAAACTTCTCCTGATGCTATAGCTATAGCCTTTGATGTTAGAAAGCCTACATTTCGTCATGAAGCTTATGAGGGATATAAGGCAAAGAGAAAAGGTATGCCCGATGACCTTGCAAAGCAGCTTCCTGTTTTAAAAGAACTTTTGGGATATTTAGGATTATCGGTTATTGAATGTGAAGGCTTTGAAGCAGATGATATATTGGGAACTCTTGCAAAAGAATGCGAAAATACTGGTAATGAATGCGTTATTGCTACTGGCGATAGGGATAGCCTGCAATTGGTTTCCGAAAATGTTTCCGTTAGAATAGCAGCCACTAAATTCGGAAAACCAGAAGTTACTCTTTACGATAGAGACAAAATATTTGAAAAATATGGGGTTACACCAAAACAGTTAATAGATATAAAAGCAATACAGGGAGACAGTTCTGATAATATTCCAGGTGTTGCGGGGATTGGGGAAAAGGGAGCAAGTGAACTTATTAGAAAATTTAATAATCTAGATTATATATATGAAAATATTGATACTATTGATATAAAGGACGGAATGAGAAAGAAGCTCAAGGATGGCAAAGAAAGTGCTTATATGAGTAAAATGCTTGGTACGATACGCAC
>CAKSUE010000149.1 GCA_934501135.1 uncultured Eubacteriales bacterium
TTTTACGTGTCGCGATGATTATAGGGCTTTGCCCGCATATGAAATACCACGCGTTTGACGCGTGGATGTTTATTTATTTAATAAAGGAATAATGGTTGATTTATAATTTATTTTCTATACAACATGTATTTATCATTTTTTATTTCAAAACCAAGATGTTCATAAAAATTCCTTGCTTGATATGATGCTGCCAGAACAAATGAACAGTCTTTTAAATCATCATTTTCTAAAATAGTTTTCATTAACTTTGTTCCAATTCCCATATCACGATAAGACTCATCTATGACTACATCAAGAATATAGCAAATGGTCGAATAATCTGTAACAATCCTAGCAAATCCAATTTGTTTATTATTTCTATCATAAACACCATAACATATTTGAGAGTTAGCTATATTTAAATTTATTTTTTGATCTGTCCAATCTTTAGCCCAATACATTTGTTGATGCAGTTCCTTAATTCTATCGAACTGAAATAGAGATATGTCTTTGCTAATCTTGAATTCGTCAAGATTAGTTTCAGGTTTACATAAGTTAATAGTTTCCATATTCATTGGTTCTGCATAGCAAACCGTTTGGCTAAATAGTGTAAATATCATAAAGAAAGATAATAATAAAGCAGTTAACTTTTTCAAATTAAAACGTCCCTTCAAAAATTACTTAACACAATTGATTATATTATTACTGAATAATTTTGTCAACGACCATCTTTTTAGTGACATATTTTACTGAATAAATATAATTAATTAAGACAATTATAATATTTGTAAAGATATTTGGAGGTGTTATAATTGATTCAAAGAGTAAAGGATGTAATGAGCAGTAATATTGTAGCGGTTTTGCCAAGCGACACAACAATAGAAGCAGCAAAACTAATGAAAGAACACAATATAGGATCTATACCAGTTGTTTCGGCAGGAGAAGTGAAAGGCATTGTAACAGACAGAGATATAGTTTTAAGATGTATAGCCGATGAAAAAAAGGCAGATAAAGTTAAAGTGTCGGAAATAATGTCTAAAGACATAGCATATATTACGCCGGATCATAGCATTAAAGATGCAATTGAGATGATGTCTGCTGAGCAGGTAAGAAGATTGCCAGTTATAAGTGGAGGCTACATTGATGGAATGGTAAGCCTTGCTGATATTGCAAGACATAACAGGGGAATGGAAATAGCTGAGGCTATTTCAGAAATAAGCGAACCCAATATTGGACCATCAAATGCTGTTCGCACACATTAATTTTAAATTTGTTTGTTAATAGATATAATATTTTTAACTATACCGTTTTTTTCAATATCTATAGTACCATATGTTCCGTTAATACCGGTAAGGCTGCCGGGATTCATTATATGTAAATTTTCCTCATAAGTTTCAAATGGAATATGTGTATGGCCAAATAGAAGTATATTTGCTCCTTTTTCTCTTGCAGCCATACACATACGGTTAATATCTAATTTTGCATTATACATGTGACCATGGGTAATAAAAAATTTTGTGTTTTCAAGTGTAAAATCTCTGTATATAGGTAGTTCGGAATTAAAATCACAGTTACCTTTTACCTGAATAAACGTTTTATTTGGGTATTTGGGCTTTATCATGTCAACATCATCAGCTCCATCTCCAAGGTGTATAATAACTTCTGCCTTAGGTTGCGCTAATATGGTTTTGTCTAGTGAATTATAATCTCTGTGAGTATCTGAAACAATTAATAATCTCATATGTACGAAATTCCTCCAAAATCAATATAATGTTATTATGGGGCCCTTAAAAGGGCGGTAAGTATAGCGGGATATTTAATGTCATATATTTATCGTCCTAATCATAATATATATCAGGTGGTGATATTTATGTCAATGAACAATAATAACAAAGATTTAAACAATCTTTTAAAAACAGCGTCAAATAGTCTTGGTACTGACCCTGATAAAATAAAAAAAGAAGCGGAAAAGAATGGTTTTTCTGGCTTATTAAATAATTTAACACCAGAGCAAACTAAGAAGATTCAAAGTTTGTTGTCAGATAAAGAGGCAACTGCAAAATTATTGTCTACTCCTCAAGCACAGCAATTGTTCAAGAAATTCACAAAGGGAGATAAGAATGGATGATCTAGCCGATAAAATTGGCGATTTTTTAAAAGATCCGAATGCGCTTGAGCAATTAATGGGGCTTGGGAGTATGCTCGGTATCGGTTCTGATGGAGATAAAGATGAGACTAACGAAAAAGATTCAGATCAGACCGATAATTCGGGTTTCCCCGACGATATGATGGGAACAATATTAAAGTTGATGCCGATTTTGATGTCTATGAATAAAGAAGATGAAAATACTAGACTTTTAAATGCATTAAGACCTTTCCTTAAAGAAGAAAAGAGAAAGAAGCTAGATGAAGCAATCAAGATGATGCAGATGTTTAAGCTTTTACCTCTTCTTAAAAGCCAAGGAATCTTTTAAAAGCTTAGTGATATTTTATTTTAGTAGATTAAGAGAGGGGTATTTGTAATATGGATAAATCGCACCCCGATATTCAAAAAATGCAGCAAGAAGCTATTAGGTATGTTAATGATATGAAGGCTAAATCTAAGTTTAACTCTAATGCTAAAGGTACATCGAAAATAAATACAGCTGCATTTATAGATGGTAATCTAGAAAAAGGTAAATATAACAATGAGAGTAGAAATGATAATAACGTACATAAGGACAAGGACGACAAGCCTAAAAGCATAAAAAAAGATCCACTTTCAGATATCTTTGATATAATTATGAAAGATAAAGAAAGAACATTAATATTGGTTTTAATTCTTATTTTAACAAGCGAGGGTGCAGATACCTCGCTTGTACTTGCCCTTATGTATTTACTTATATAAACACAAGCCTACAGATTATTCTGTAGGCTGTTGTATTGATTTAATATACATACGTCCGGTATTAGTATCTTTTGTAAGTATGTAGTCCATTATTTTTTCTGATGTAGGAGGAGATTTTTGTTCACTACTTGTCCAAAAGGGATCTTCGGGTCTAGAGTATCCAACATGTAAAACTATTTCATTTCCTGAATTTGTTTTTGATAAAACAGTTGGCAAATA
>CAKSUE010000150.1 GCA_934501135.1 uncultured Eubacteriales bacterium
GAAAACTATAGACTGGGATCTTATTTTCTCTCTAGTGGCCATGATGGCTTTATGAGAGAGTTTATAAATATAGATGAATCACGGGTTGTACCGTTTAATAATATAAACGATAAAATTGCAAGCATTACAGAATTTGTGAGTGTTGCCGTGCATAGTGTAGACAGATTTAATAAGTCTGCCCATGAAAACAGAAATACTATAGGCATTTGGGGAGACGGAAGTCTTTCTTATGTATTATCTTGTGTTATAAAGGCTACATTTCCAAATTCTAATATAGTTGTTGTTGGTAAAGATATAAGAAAGTTATCACATTTTTCTTTTGTGAACAAAACCTTTCTTGCAGAGGAAATTCCAGATGATTTCAGAGTGGATCATGCATTTGAATGTGCCGGCGGAGAGGGAAGCTATTATGCTATTGATGATATTATAAAATATATTAATCCCCAGGGCTGTGTTATGCTGATGGGGGTAAGTGAGAATAAAGTTTCTATTAATACAAGAGATATTCTTGAGAAGGGACTTACTTTTGTTGGGACAAGTCGTTCGGGAGTAAAGGATTTTGAAAGAGCTGTAGCTCTTATGGAAAGAAAAAGTTTTCAAAGACGGTTGAGTGTAATTATTTATGAGGATGACCCTGTTTGCAGCGTTGAAGATATTCACAGAGTTTTTAGAACTGATTTAAACACACCGTTTAAAACAGTATTTAAGTGGAATTTGTAAAAAGGAGAAGAAAATGAAAACTTTATGTTTTATACAACCTGATATAACAAAAGGGACGGGTGGACTTAAAGTGTTAAGTCTTATAACAAAAGAATTAGTAGATGATTATAAGATACATGTAGTAAGTTTGGCATTTAGTGGAGACAAACCAGCTTATGAATTTGATAAGAATGTAAAAATTCATAAATTATTCGATAAAGATATAAGAATTAGAGAAGCTCTTATAAAAGGCGGAATATCCAGATTAAGAAAAATATATATAAAAAACAATGTAGATATAGCTATATCTATAGGAGCAAGCATGAATGCCCTTTTGGTATTTGCTGCGAAAAAAACAAAAGTTAAAACAGTTTTTTGCGAGCACCTAAATTGCTTAAATCCATTTGTATGCGACAAAGGTCAAAGAATAATGCAGAGAATAGGTGCAAAATATGCTGATAAAATTGTAACGTTAACTAAACGTGATATGAAGGCTTATATAGATAAATATAATGTAGAAAAAACTAAGATAGATTATATATACAATTGGGTAGATGATAAATTATTAGAGTCTGACCATGATTATGACGAAAAAAGTAAAAAGCTTTTATCTATTGGAAGAATAGAGCCTGTTAAAGGTTATGACAATTTAGTAAATGTTGCAAAAATATTATTTAGTAAGCACCCAGATTGGCAGTGGCATATTTATGGAAGTGGAGACAAAGAACGAATAAAACTGGAAAATCAAATAAAATCCCTTGGATTATCAGATAATATAATAATAAAGGGATTTGCAAGTAATATTTATGATCTTTATAAACAATATTCTATTTTTGTGTTAACATCATATGCTGAGGGTTTACCTATGGTATTATTAGAGGCAAAAGCAAATAAGTTGCCGTTAGTAAGTTTTGATTGTTTGACTGGTCCCAGTGAGATAATAGAAGATGGCTTAGATGGATATATAATAAGGTGCTTTGATAATAATGAGATGGCAGAGAAAATTTGCATGCTAATTGAAGACGAAGAATTAAGAAAAAGATTTTCTGAAAATAGTTATAGGAATTTGGATTTATTTAGTAAAGAAAAGATAGTTTACAAATGGAAAGAATTATTTAGTAAGTTGTAATTTAGATTTTATAAAGGGGAATTTAGCAGTGGCAGAGGTAAGTATAATTGTGCCTGTATATAATGTGGAAAAGTACCTTAAAAAATGTATTGACTCGATTTTAAATCAATCTTTTAAGGATTATGAATTGATACTTGTTGATGATGGATCAACAGATAGCAGTGGTAAGATTTGTGACGAATATGAAAAGAAAGATGATAGGATAAAGGTTATTCACAAAAAAAACGGTGGTCTTAGCGATGCAAGAAATATGGGGATAGATGTTTCGTCATGTAATTTTATTAGCTTTATAGATAGTGACGATTACATAGCTGAAGATATGTATGAAGTACTGTATAATAACTTAAAAAAAGAGGATGCAGATATTTCGGTTTGTGGTTACTATAGATGTTTAAACGGAAAGAAAGTTTCTAAATTTAAGGAAAATAAATATTTTGTTGTTAATGGGAAAGAAGCTTTAAGATTAGTTTTAGAAGATAAAAAGATATCAGTAGAAGCATGTACAAAAATATATAAAAAAAGTTTATTTGATAATATTAGATATCCTGTTGGAAAATTATCTGAAGATGCATTTACAACACCAACAATATTGAGTAAGGCTAACATTGTTGTTGGTACAACCGAACCTAAGTACTATTATGAGATTAGAGAGGATAGTATTACAAATTCCGTTTTTAAAAAAAGAGATTTGAATGTTATTGAAGCTTATGAGCATAATTATAATCTTGTTATGGAAAAGTTTCCAGATCTAAAGGATCAAGCGGTTTTTAGATATTATTGGGCACATGCATGTGTTCTTAAAAAAATGGTTTTAAGCAATGGATTTAATGACTTTGATGAATATAATAAAGTGGTGTCATCTATGAGAAAAGGAGTAATTGAAATTATAAAAAATCCATTGTTTTCTAAGCAAAGGAAATTTTCTGTTGTAGTATTGTTGTTTAGCAAAAAATTATATAATAAACTTGTATTACTTAATAATAACCAAAATATGAGTGTATTTTACAGTTAGGAAGAAAAATATGAAAAATATATGCTTTTTAGATGCTGATCTATCTGTTAAAGGTGGAGCGGAAAGGGTAGTATTTAATATTACACAGGAGCTGGCCAAAAGATACAATGTTCATTTGATATCTATTTGGAATAAAAACGGAAAATTTTCCTATGAAGTACCTGACAATGTGCAGCACATTTTTTTAAACATGGGAGTAGGTAGAAGAAGGGAAGTATATTTAAAGTCGTTCTTTAAGCT
>CAKSUE010000151.1 GCA_934501135.1 uncultured Eubacteriales bacterium
GAATAAGTCTAGCAGCTTTTTCAATAGACTGAGATACAAAAGAACAGTAAGTACATCTTGATGGACAAAATGGTATTGATATATATAAACTAAAAGATTTAGCATTTGATAATGCAATTATTTTCTGTTCATTAAGCATAGTTTCAAAACATAAATTCGTTTTTTCTTCAGAAACTTTAAACACTCTTTTAAAATATTCAATAGTCTCATTAAGACCCTTCTCTTTTACAAGCTTTCTCATAAGCTTAACAGGCCTTATTCCTGTAAGTATTCCCCACGGTGGTTTTATTCCTGTAATATCAGTCAAAATTTCAAATAAAATTATTGCCAGTTGCCTTTCGCACTCATTTTCAAAATCAGAATCATTAACAGAAACTTGTGTATATTTTTCCTCTACTCTTTCAAACAATCTAACTTTTGCATTTATAACTGCATTATTATCCTCTAAGTATATATTAGTATAAATAAACTCTTCTTCCTGTTGAGGTTTTTCATCCTTAATAATTTTAAATTTACTATTCGGGAAAAAAAGTCTACACAGATTTTCTATTTCATAATGGAATTTATGGTTATCAATATAAATATTCATTTTTCACCTAAATTTTAAAATAGTTATTATTTTGGCGTTCAAAGTCGAGTGTAGTTTCTTTGCCATGACCCGGATAAACCTTATAGTCTCCTTCCAAATCAGCAAGCATTTTTAAAGATTTCATCATATCATCATAATTACCTGTTGCAAGGTCTGTTCTACCTATATCTCCTCTAAATAAAGTATCTCCTGAAATTATATTATCATCAATTATATAACAGCAGCTTCCGGAAGTATGGCCTGGGGTATGAATTAATGTTATTTCTGTTTCACCCAACATCAGCTTATCTAAATTAGATAATAAAATATCTATTTTAATTCTACCTAAATCCTTATTTACATATCTTGAAGATAAATTTAAATCTGGATCTAAAATAAGCGTTTCTTCTCCCTTATAAGCTACTAATTTGGATTTTGTAATATCTTTATACTTTTTTACAGCTTGTATATGATCAAAATGCCCATGAGTTAAAAGTATATACTTTATTTTATTTTTGCACTCATCAACTCTAGCGCTTAACTCCTTTGAAGAGCTACCTGGATCTACTATAGCCATTTCCCCTGTTCTTAAATCTTCAATTAGATAGCAATTAGTTTTTAATATGCCAACTGTATATTTTTCAATATTTACCATATATTCTAAATCTCCTTTGAATCAAGCACAATTGTAACAGGTCCATCATTTACAATTTCAATTTCCATGTCTGCCCCAAAGATACCCCTCTTTATTTCTTTTAATATATTAATTTGGACTTGTTCGCAGAACTTATTATATAAAATTTTTGCTTCATCAGGTTTTTTAGCATTTGAAAAAGACGGTCTTTTCCCTTTTCTACAATCTGCACATATAGTAAAGTTCGAAACAACAAGAACTTCACCATTTACATCGTTAACAGAACGGCTTATTTTCCCTTCTTCGTCCTCAAAAATTCTCAGACCAGACACTTTTGCTGCCAATGCCTTACATACATTCTCATCATCCTCCTTTTCTATGCCAAGCAAAATAAGATATCCTTTTCCTATGGATGCTACCGTTACTTTATCTACAATAACCGAAGATGATAATACCCTTTGTAATACTAGTTTCATATATTCCAATCCCTATTAAAAACTACATAATATACGTCTATGAACGCTTTATTGATATAATACCTTTTATTTTGCTAAGTCTAGATATAACAGACTCTAAATGATCAATTCCATTAATAGTTATAGTTGCATAAACAACTGCCTGATCATTATTCATTGGTCTTGAATTAAGCGAATGAATAAAAATATGCATCGCAGATAATTGTAATGTAACATCTGCAAGAAGTCCTGTTCTATCAGATGCTACAATCTCTAATGTTGACTTAAACTCCTCTTTTATATTACCCAGCCAACGAGCTCTGACCCATCTCTCAGGTTCCATCGAGTCCACAATATTTTTAGGGACATTAGAACAAGTTCTTTTATGAATAGACACTCCATAACCTCTTGTAATAAACCCAATTATATCGTCACCCGGTAATGGATTACAACATCTTGAAAACTTAATTAAACAATTATCTATTCCATCAATCTCTACACCAGATGAAATATTCTTTTTGTCTTTTTTCTCTTTACTTTCAATTATATTGTTAATCTCGCCATTAGACTCTGGTTTATAAATCTTTAAATATTCATCTTTTATCCTAGGCATTATACGCCAAACTTGGGTTCCCCCGTAGCCTATAGATGCATATAAATCTTCTATAGTATTACACCTTTGTCGTTTCGCAATATTTTGCAAAAATTCCTTCATTTGGTCTTCAGGAAGGTCTATATTATTTCTTTTTAGTTCTCTTTCAAGTTCAGATTTCCCTTCCATTATATTTTCTTCACGTTTTTCTTTTTTAAACCATTGTCTTATTTTATTTTTGGCTTCACTGGTTTTAACTATTTTTAACCAGTCTCTGCTTGGACCTCTAACAACTTCTTTAGTTGTCATTATCTCTACAATTTCGCCTGTTTTGATTTTATAATAAATAGGGACAATCCTTTTATCAACTTTTGCGCCAATCATACGGTTACCAACCTCACTATGTATTGCATAAGCAAAATCAATAACGGTTGAACCTTGAGGCAAACTTATAACATCTCCTTTGGGGGTAAACACAAATACCTCTTCAGAACCCAAATCATATTTAATATTTCTTACTAAATCTGTTGCATCATCACTATCTTTTTGATTTTCTATCATCTTCCTAATCCAAGTAAGCCGTTTTTCAACTGAATCTTTTTTAACTGCACCACCCAATTTGTATTTCCAGTGAGCCGCAATACCGTATTCTGCTGTATGATGCATTTCCCATGTTCTTATTTGTACCTCAAACGGTATTCCTTCTCCTCCTATAACTGTTGTGTGAAGAGATTGATAAAAGTTGGGTTTAGGCGTAGAAATATAGTCTTTAAATCTATTTGGCAATGGATTATAAATATCATGAATTATACCTAGCACATTATAGCAAT
>CAKSUE010000152.1 GCA_934501135.1 uncultured Eubacteriales bacterium
TTAAACAAGATATTGCAATTTTTGCTGCGAGTGGAATTTCATATTGCTTTATAGAAATATTATGGAGAAGATATACTCACTGGACAATGGCAATTATAGGTGGATTTTGTTTTTTAACTCTTTTCAAAGTTTTTACAAGGTTAAAAAAGACTTCTCTCATTCAAAAATGTCTAATTGGATCTATAGTAATAACAAGCATTGAATTCTTATCGGGGTGCATTGTAAATGTTTGGCTTAAAATGGATATATGGGATTATTCCGCAATGCCTATAAACATTTTAGGACAAATTTGTCCAATATATAGCCTTCTTTGGGCATTACTATCTATTCCTATAGTTTATATAACAAATAAAATAAATAATCTAAAACATCAAAACAACAAAATTTAAATCTAATTAAAACTCTATATGGCTTTAATCTTATTTCATAATGTAGCAGCATTCATATTAAATATTGAATATATAGCAAAAGTCCATGCAGAATTACTAATTATTTTTCTGCATGGATTTTCTATCTAAATATTCTGTTGTAAAAAATATGAAAATCATGTAAAATAAATCATTAGTAATCTATTTAGAAAATTAAGGGAGTGTAAACAATGGATCCTATTCAAGTAGGTATACTTTCTATTTTGCCGCCAATTATAGCAATAGCACTTGCGCTTATTACTAAGGAAGTAATATCTTCAATTTTAGTCGGCATATTCTCTGGTGCTCTTATTTATTCTTTTAATTCGGGTGGAGGAATCATTAAAGCAATTGAAATTACATTTACCCTAATGTATGAAAAAATAGGAGATAATGCATTTATTATTATATTTCTAGCTCTTTTAGGTTCTCTTGTGGTTGTTATTACTAATGCTGGTGGTTCTCAGGCATATGGAAACTGGGCATCTAAACGAATCAATTCTAAATCTTGGGCTCAGTTATCAACATCTATTCTTGGGGGATTAATATTTATCGATGACTATTTTAACTGTTTAACAGTTGGCACTGTTATGAGGCCGGTTACAGATAAACAAAAGGTATCTAGAGTAAAGCTCGCATATTTAATAGATTCAACTGCCGCACCTATCTGTATAATTGCTCCTGTATCAAGTTGGGCTGCTTCGGTAATCTCATATATGGATGGAACCGGATTGAACGGAATGACCACCTTTATTAAAACAATACCATATAATTTATACGCTATTTTAACAATTATAATGATTATAATAATTTCTTGCAAAAACCTTGATTTTGGGAAAATGGCCGAGTTTGAGAATAAAGCTGCTAAATCTGATGATCCAATTGATTCCGACTCATATAAGATTCCTAATGATGACGAACCTATGGTTCAAATATCTAATAAAGGCAAGGTAATGGATCTTATTATTCCTATTTTATCACTAATAATCTTTTCTGTTCTATCAATGTTATATACTGGAGGATATTTTTCAAGAAATACATCTTTAGCTGATGCCTTTAGTAATACTGATTCTGCTGTTGCAATTACATATGGAGCTTTTATATCTCTTATTGTTGCATTCTTGATGTTTATACCACGCAAATTACTATCCTTTAAAGATTTTATGTCAAGCATAAATCAGGGAATAAAATCAATGGTTCCGGCTTTTGTAATTCTTACACTTGCATGGACTATAAGCGGAATATGCAGAGACCTACTTAGCACTGGTCAATATGTTGGTGATCTTTTTAAATCTTCAAGCATTCCTGTTATGCTATTACCATGTATAGTTTTCGTAATATCAGGATTTCTATCTTTTGCCATGGGAACATCATGGGGAACATTTGGTATCTTAATTCCTATAGTTGTAATGGTTTGCGAAAAGGCTGCACCAGAATTAACAATAATTACACTTTCTGCAACCTTAGCAGGAGCTGTATTTGGAGATCACTGCTCCCCCATATCAGATACAACTATTTTATCATCAACAGGTGCAGGCTGTGATCACATGGATCACGTATCAACACAAATCCCATATGCATGCTTGGTTGCATTTGTTTCCTTTGTTGGATATTTAGTGGCTGGTATAACTAAAAATATAATCTTAACACTATCTTTAACAGTTATACTTCTTACTATTCTTATTATTTATTTTAACAAAAAAAGTAAAAAGCATATCTAAGATATATATAATAGCCCCCCTAACATTGGAGGGGTTATTTTTATATACTTTTTTAATCACTTAACTATTGACATACACAATTTATTATGATAGAATACGATTGTTGTTTTAATTGTATTTAATATGCGAGAGTGCTGGAACAGGCAGACAGGCGCGTTTGAGGGGCGCGTGAAGAAATTCGTGTGGGTTCAAGTCCCATCTCTCGCACCAGGTAACACCTGGAGGCGGTTCGCGTGCGAAATTAAAAGTAAATTGTTTTCTTTTACGCTCGCGTTCTTAGCCTTCAGGTCTTTATTGTTATTCGTATCATGCTGGATAACCATTAGGGACTTAGTTTTCTGTGCTTATCCTTTTTTGAAGAGTGTAATTGTTTTAAGCAATTCGCTCTTCTTTTTTACGCCCAAAATTCTTTATAAGGCTTTTTTGCTCGTGTTTTGACATTTTGGGAATTTCTATATGTCCTATCATTTTGTAGTAAATTTCTATTTGCTGAACAATTTCTCCAAAAACTTCTTCACGATGATGTACAATAATAAGGTGTTTTTTTAGTTTAAATGATTTACTATACGTCTTAAAATTTACAACATCCCCAACATATGATTGATTTGAAAGAATTTTCCTTACCATTTAAATTGTCCAAAGATATTTATTTCGAAGATTTTTAATTGCTGGCTTTATGTAATACTTTTTGTATGTATACATAGATGAGATAAGAACTTTTTCATTTTTTAATTTTTGATATTTTTATCGCGCTTTCTCCATTAAGTCTAGGAATTATCCTTTCTAAGTTCATCAACACATTGTGCACATAGCCAGTCGAAATCCCCTTTGCCACTGTTGTAAAAAGACATGACCTCCTCGTTTTCGATTATATTTATTATTTCTTTTTTCAGTTTTTCTTTTATCTTATCCTGATTACAAATATTTGCGTGTCCTGCAAAAC
>CAKSUE010000153.1 GCA_934501135.1 uncultured Eubacteriales bacterium
CATCATTTTTACCAGATTTAAATGCCCACCATCTAATATCAATCGCTTGTTCACTCGTTTTCTCTAAAAGCTTAGCTCCTAATCTCATAGTACCTTTATCTGGATTAACTACTGCTCCTATTTGAGCTATAGGTGCTGAAAGCGAAAATTCTTCGCTATTAAATATATTTGCATCACCAAACAATAATATATTATCATCATTGTTTATATAGCTAGCCTTATTTTCTATAGCGACAACTACTCCAACTTTGCCATATCCCAAACCATGAATAAATTCATAAGAATAATATGGCTTACCTACCTTAGGATTTAATCCCAAATTTATTCTTTCAACACCTGTAACAATATTTTCTGGATTAACGTTAACTATTTCAGATGGTACTCTAGTTGGTAACTCTTCTCTTTCAACTTTTGCAGGTGCAACATGGTTCTCATGCGGCAAATAGACACCGTTAAGTGCAGTTTGCAAAGTGCTAAGCAAGTTATTGCTCAATAAGTACTGTTTAAATGGATGTTTTTCAAAATCTTCAATCATATATGTTGATTGGTTAGAAACTATATGGAATTTAGCAAGGTAAATATTTTGGTCATCCTTAATATCCATCATCTCATCGAAATGACGTGCATAATAATTTTCAATTATTACATCTCTTAAAGGACGACTTGTTACTATTACAGACTGTTTAATGTTTTCCTCTATTGTATCGTTCTTCTGACCAATAGTAATTGAAAAGCTACCCTTATCTATATAAAGCTCAGTAACAGCATCTGCAACAGCATCACATTCTACATAATAGTCTTTTTTTACCCTTTTATAAGTAGAAACTTCAGTTTCCTGATAGCTAATATTAGTTAAAGCTTGGCCATTTGTTGACTTAAACAATTCTCCACCAATATTAAATTCATACTTTACGGGAGCAGACACATTGTTCTTTTCAAACAAAACTGATATTCTTGCCAGACTATTCGGATTTGCATACTTTGCAATCTGAAGCCCTATTTTTATTCCATCCTTTTCATAAACAGGTACATTGGCAAAGATAAGACTATCTAAATTTAATGATGAAACATCAGGTTTTTTCGAAGTTAGAAAAAGATCATAGCCCTCGCTAATGCGGTTATACTCTTGGCTTACATCACTATCCTTACCCGATCCTGCTACTGAAAATGTACTTTCCTTAAAGCTTTCCTTATATTCCAAGCATAAATACATATCTCCGTTTTCTTTATTTTCCTCAAAGCCTTTTATTACATTGAGTCTTCTAACGCTTGGTTCAGAAACAACTATTTCTCTTCCTGCATAGTCAATTGCCATTCCAGATTCCAAGGATATTGTTCTACTATCTACCATTATGATATCAAGTCCAGAAACAATACCTACACCATTAAGCATTCTGTTTCCTAAACGTCTTTTTGAGTTCAGGTATACCTGCTCATTTTCAAAATCTCTCACTGTCATAAGCTTTCCAAAAAAGTAATGATTACGTTCACAAGAATAAAACTGATTGTTATTCATATAAATCCCCTTTCTTCTGCGGAAAATATTCTTAGCTCTTATTTAATTTAATATTATATAATTAAATTTTATCTGAATTTACTAACAGTAACTGTGTAGACGAATTATCTTTTTCATCAAGAACAATTTTTTCATTACTTGCTACATAGGAGTTAATTCCCAAATAGCAATGATAATCAAGATAAATTTCGTCATTTAAAATAACAAGATTACATATTGTGTCTATTGGTTTAAATCTATTTATAATTCGCATCAGCTCAGCGTAAGCTTCAGAAGATATATTTTTATCTGTATTTATAATAACACTGAACGTAAATCCATTATCTCCAAAAAGATTATCAATATGTTCCTTTGCATTTTTATAGCTCTCATTATCTGTAACTTCAAATCGTTCTATAACTAGAGGCGTAACCCCAAGATAAAGTTCAACTATTTTTTTAATTGATTGCTTTGTACCTTTAATTTTATAGAGTTCAATTATATTCTTTAAAAGTATTCTAAGCTTTTCTTCTCCCCATATATAAGTATCTTTTATAGAGAACCACTGAACAAGCCAATTTAGGAACTCTTCATCAACTCTATCTGGAGCAAACAACCTAGGTAAGTTATCTATATCATTATTAAGATCAGCATATAATGACTGGAAAATGAACAAAAATCTTGATAAAAACAAACTCTTGTCATTCATCTTATATATCTGAGGTAAATAGTCGATTAAAGATGTTCCTGCAAGTTCTAGCTTGAGTTTGTTGATTTCGGTTATTTCTTCGCTATAATTTATGACCTCCATACAAAGCCATAAATACCGTCCTTTAAATTCAAATAAAACCAAATCATTAGGATTCGTAAATTCTTTGGCCTCTAAATATTCAAACAACCTTATCTTATCGTCTATTTTTTCTTCAGGGTCCATTAGATACTCATCCATAGATATCTCATCATCACCAAATTCTGTTTTCCCTGGAATCAATGTATGAAGTGAATCGCTTGAATAAATTTTCAATCTAAGAAGTGCATTTTGAGGAATCTTAGCATTTAATCTTAACCTGTGCCATATATTTCCATCTTGCAAACTATCGAATGCCGTTGTTATATATACACCATTTCTTCCGTTACGATTATCTGAAGCTAGCGACTCTCCTTTAAATATTAGATTATCAATTATTCCTTTATCTCCCCAATCACTTGGACGATTTAAAATAAAGTATTTTATTTCAGAACTCAAGTAAACACCTCCTTACTAATCAATGCTTGCATTACTAATATAACTTAAATCAATTTTTTCTATATAATAAACTCCGTTTGGCGGAATTATAATATCATCTGATAATGTTTTTTCTTTGTAATCTCCAGTGGGATCTATATAAAGCTTGTCTATATATGAAACACATTCTAGCCTATCTATCATTCCAAACAAATCTCCATAATAAAATACCGATCCACAATCTTCATTAACCTTATCAACAAATTCTCTTATACTATCAACAATAACATTAGAACTTTTCCTATAATATGAATTCACAATAATTTGACCACTTATATTAAGTCCTATAT
>CAKSUE010000154.1 GCA_934501135.1 uncultured Eubacteriales bacterium
CCGTTCCGTTTACTATAATCCCCGCGATACCTACAATAAACACAAGTGCTGTTATCGCATATATCACTTTCTTTCCACCTTTTATATAATAAATATCCCCTCTTTTATCCACCGGATATTTTTTACGCAAAACTATAAGTGAAACTGATATGGTAAAATAAACAACTATACATACCGGACCAACCAAAATAATGATTGTAGAGAAGTCAAACGTTGACATTATCATTGTTACAGCTGCTATCAATATTATTCCCCAATATGGCATGCCTCTTTTTTTATCCACTTTCCCTAAAAATTTAGGAGAAAGATTATCATCTGACATTACGAGAAATCCTCTTGACCCTGCTGTTATGTATGTATTGAATATTGCACACTGGGAAATAATTGCTATTATAATAAATACCGCTCCCCACGCCTGTCCCAAATTCTGAGTCAGAACATCAGCATATCCTACTGTCCCTTCTGTGCTTTCAGTCGACCAGCTCTCCCAGCTTCCTATAGAGCATAAGCCTGCCACAGTAGGAAGAATATAGCTAAGTGCGATAAGTGGCATTGCAATAAAAAAACCTTTAGGAATAACTTTAGGATTTTCAATTTCTCCGGATACATATGCCACACACTCATACCCACAATACATCCATATGGCAATGCACACACTTCCCCCTAAACTGCTTACTACACTCTCTCCTTCAGGTGTAAACGGCTCTAGCGGATTGAATTCCCAGTTAGCAAATCCAACCACAGTTACCAGCGCAAATACAGCAATAATCATTACAGAAAAAACAGTATTGACAACACTAACTTCTTTAAGACCTATTAGGTTAATTACCGTAAAAATTAAAATCATCACTACTTTTACGGCCATGGCCTGCACATTCGTCATGTCGATGAACTTTCCTGCATATCCCACTACTAAAACGACATATGTGGCACTGCATAAATAAGTGCATATCGTGCTCCACCAGCATGTGCAAAATCCCCACATCTCCCCAAGCGCTTCTTTAACCCATACATAAATACCTCCTTCCCGAGGCATAAGAGCTGATAATTCCGATACCATCAAGCATATTGGCAAAGCCCAAACTATTGGAAATACTGCCAGTATAACTATTGTTAGCCCGGGTCCG
This sequence comes from uncultured Eubacteriales bacterium, assembly GCA_934501135.1. GTDB lineage: Bacteria > Bacillota > Clostridia > Oscillospirales > Acutalibacteraceae > HGM12814. The sequence goes on from CAKSUE010000154.1 coordinate 1,128, forward strand.
CTGGAAGGTATCATCTCCTCGATTCCAAAGGCCCCTGCTGCCACAAGGCAATAAAGCATAAAAGCTATACCGAAAGGCCCCATTTTTCTTTTCTTCAAGCCTGATACTCCTTCTAAGTTTTCCGTTACTCTCCTATCCATATAAAGCACCTCCTTTTTTAACAACTTCTTATTCATATAGTAAATATCCTGCATAAATTTTACGATTGCTGTTTCTTGTGGGTTAATATTATAGTTTTATAAGATTTGACTATTCTGAACAAGCAGGCTATAATGAGAATATGTATACAAATATAATTACCAATGAAAACTCAATACAAAAAATAAAAAATACTCCTCTCGGAATATCTTTTTATAATGTTACTAATATCAAACCACATCGTCACGAAACTTTACTGGAAATTATTCTATGCCTAAAAGGAAACATCCAGCTTGTATCTGCAGATCAGACAATAGAACTTCGTGAGGGAGACGTTTTTTCCATAGACTGTATGGATATACATTATCTGCATTCACAAAACAAAAACAATATAATAATGTCATTATATATAGATCTATCACAGGTTGACAATTCTTTTGAATATTTGAGATACACCTTTTTTACATGCAGAAGTGATGCCTGCAATCAATATCAAAAACTGCCGATGTATAATATAACAGATACTTTACTGTCAATAGCTTATATCTATTTATCTCACGAAAGTCTGAATATTCACAATCTTACTAATCTTTACTCAAAACTGGCCAACAAGTTAATAAATACAATGCTTTCATATTTTGAATGGTATGATTATATGAATACAAACCCCAACACTAATGCTAATAATATCAGTAGAGAAAGATTTAACCGCATATTAAAATTCTGTCAGCAAAATTACATGAATAAAATAACTGTAAGTGAAATAGCCGGCAGAGAATTTATAAATGAAAATTATCTATCTCAATTTCTCTCAAAATCACCATTCCAGAGTTTCAGCAATATGATAAATTATATAAGATGTTATCAAAGCGAAACATTTTTACTTACCACAAACTTACCTAATATAGAAATATCATACAAATGCGGATTTTCAGATCCTAAATACTTTTACAAGAACTTTAAGAAATGGTACGGACATACGCCAAGTGAGCATAGAAATCAGTATATTCAACAGTCTAATACATCCCAGCAATATCAAATATTACAAAATTCTGATATTCTGTATATATTAGAAAAACATATCGCCAGATACCATGCTTTTAAAATTGCCTCTATTACATAAATTCACCTTATAGCTGCCAGCTTTCCAGATACTTCTTCTGGTCTTCCGTGAGCGCATCTATCTCTATTCCCCATGCCTCAAGCCACTTTCGCGCGATAATATCGTCGATTTCATCCGATACGTCTATTACCTTGTTTTCCAGCGTGCTGTAATTGTCCTTTATATACATCGCAGACATCGCCTGCACTGCAAAGTTCATGTCCATGATCTCCGCATGATGTCCGTCTGCAGCGGCAATATTGGCAAGCTTTCCTTCTCCTATGAAATTTACGGTCCTGCCGTTTTCGAGAGTGTATCCCATGATGTTGGCACGTGTCTCCTTCCTGGAAACCGCAACCTTCTCCAGATCTGCCATATCTATCTTCATGTTGAAATGGCCTGCATTGGCAAGTATGGCTCTGTCTTTCATCGCGAGCATATGCTCCACCGTTATCGTATGCCTGCATCCTGTTGCCGTCACGAATATATCTCCCAGCGGAGCCGTCTTTGCCTTTTTTATTCAATTAATTCTGCCGTTATTTTATCGATGTTTTTATACGGATTTATATCTATTCTAATCAGTTTTACTTTTCTTTTTAGTATTTTTTCAAGAATAATTTCAATTTCTTTTTTAGATGCCAAATAAAAATATCTTCTGGTCTGCTCAGCAATATTTGCATTGCCCGAAAC
>CAKSUE010000155.1 GCA_934501135.1 uncultured Eubacteriales bacterium
TTCCAACCTAGTTCAGCCTTTGCTTTGCTAGGATCTGAATAACACTCCGCTAAATCACCTGCACGTCTTTCGCCTATAACATAATTGACTTTTTGGCCGCTTGCCTCTTCAAATGCATTAATAATTTCAAGAACGCTGTAACCATGGCCTCTTCCAAGATTATATGCTTCAACACCGGTTGTGGATAAAACTTTTTCAATTGCTTTAATATGTCCTTTTGCCAAATCGACCACATGAATATAGTCGCGTATACAGGTTCCATCTTTAGTATCATAGTCATCTCCAAAGACAGTTAGTTCAGGCAATTTTCCTATAGCAACCTTAGAGATATACGGCATTAAATTATTAGGTATTCCATTCGGATCTTCTCCTATTAATCCGCTTTCATGAGCACCTATAGGATTAAAGTATCTAAGCAATGCAACAGACCATTCCATATCAGAAATATAAATATCTCGAAGAATTTCTTCGATCATATGTTTAGTTCTTCCATATGGATTACTTACATCTCCTGTTTTCATTGTTTCTTTATGAGGTGATGGGTTATGACCATATACAGTTGCTGAAGAACTGAATACCATATTCTTAACATTAAATTCTTGCATAACTTCACACAAATTAATTGTTCCAGATATGTTATTATCGTAATATAATAATGGAAGTTTGCATGACTCTCCAACAGCTTTTAGTCCTGCGAAATGTACAACTGCATCTATTTTATTTTCTGAAAACACTTTTTTTAAATCATTTTTATTTCTAATATCACAGTCATATGCCTTAAGTTTTTTTCCGGTTATTTTTTCTATCCTTGTTATAACTTCAGGTACGCTATTAGAATAATTGTCAACGACAACAACATCATACCCTGCATTTAAAAGCTCAATACAAGTGTGACTGCCGATATATCCGGCGCCTCCGGTAGTTAATATTGTAGACATAGAATTCATCTCCTTATAAATAAAAATGTAATTATATGAAATTACCTGATTATTATATACCAATCTTTTATTATTTACAAGCGTCTATAAATTGTTGATAGTATGGGTATATTATGCTAAAATATAACAAGTTTATATATTTATTTAAACGGGGGAATATTTATTATGGGGTATAAAGAAGAATTTTTAAAGTTGTATAAGGATAATATTAAAAGAAATGGTTCAACTGAACTGTTAGATTGGCTTTTAAAAACAGACTTTTTTACTGCTCCTGCAAGCACAAAATTTCATTGTGCTTGCCATGGGGGATTAGTGCAACATAGCGTAAATGTTTATAATGTTTTGATGGAGAAGCATTTTAATTCTAAGGAAGATAATCAAGAAAGTTTTGCAATATGTGCATTATTACATGATCTATGCAAAGCACAGTTCTATAAAGTTAGCACAAGGAACGTTAAAAATGATGAAACAGGTAAATGGGAAAAGCAGCCATTTTATATGGTTGAAGATATATTTCCATATGGACATGGCGAGAAATCAGTTTTTTTAATAGAAAGGTTTATGAGACTTAAAACATCGGAGGCTATGGCGATAAGGTGGCACATGGGAGGATTTGATGATACAGCTAAATCAGGAGGATTTGCAATAAGCTTGGCATATGATAAATATCCTTTAGCCGTAAAATTGCATCTTGCAGATTTAGAATCTACATATCTAAATGAAAAAAACACCTCAGCCGTTGAAAATAATCATTAAATAAGCGTTGACTCAATTAATATTTGATGATATAATCTTAATTATGTTATGCGATATTTAATTATATCCTTAATAATTATTAAACTATTTTTACAAGTCCTTACCCCTTATTATAGGGGTCTAATGTCCAGAAGGAGGTGCAATTTGAATGACTAAAGTAAAAAATTCTTATGAAACTGTTCTCGTGCTTTCTATGAAACTTGGTGAAGAAGGAATAGAAAACATGGTAAAAAAGTTTCAAGATTTAATCGAAGCTAATGCTACTTTAGATAATGTAGACAGATGGGGAAAACGCAGATTAGCTTATATGATTAATAAGGAAACAGAAGCTTACTATGTGTTATTTAACTTTACGAGTGAAGCTAGTTTCCCTGCAGAGCTTGATCGTATCTATAAGATTACAGATGGCGTTCTTCGTTCATTAATAATCAAGAAAGAAAGTTAGAAGGTATTATTAGTATGCTTAATAATGTAGTATTAATGGGCAGATTAGTTGCTGATCCTGAGCTTCGTCATACACCTAACGATATTGCTGTAACAAGCTTTACGCTTGCTGTTAATCGAAGCTATGTTAAATCGGGGTCAGAACGTCAAACTGATTTTATTGATATTGTTGCATGGAGATCTACAGCAGAATTTGTTAGTAAGTATTTCCATAAAGGTCAGTTAGTTGCTGTTCAGGGATCAATACAAACTAGAACATATCAAGATAAAGAAGGTAACAAAAGAAAAGCTTTTGAAATTGTAGCCGATAATGTATATTTTGCAGAATCCAAGCGTGATAGTGCAAATTATAATAATGAAGCTTACAATAGTAATGAAACAAGCGATCAAGGAGAGCAATTTAATACCTATACTAGTGGAGATACTGGCGATTTTCAAGAAGTTCCATCAGATGATGATTTACCATTCTAAATTTGGATATTAATATATTTTTTAATAATATGAAAAGGAGACTAACCTATAATGGCCGATAACAGACAAGACAAAGATAATCGTCGTTCAGGACGTAAAGGGCGCAGGAAAGTCTGTGGTTTTTGTGTGGATAAGGTAGAGAATATTGATTATAAAGATATAGCAAGGCTTAGAAGATATGTTTCAGAAAGAGCCAAAATTCTTCCTCGCAGAGTTACAGGTACATGTGCACATCATCAACGTGATTTAACAATGGCAATAAAGCGTGCTCGTCATTTAGCACTTTTACCATTCAGTAGTGACTAAAATATATAATTTCTCTATATTAATTGGAGAAATTTCATAATGAAAAGGCCATCTTTTTAGATGGCCTTTTTTGTATATAGAAAACCACGCGTTAGACGCGTGGTTCAGTTTAGCTTAAGCGATGAGGAAGGCAAAAAAACT
>CAKSUE010000156.1 GCA_934501135.1 uncultured Eubacteriales bacterium
CTATTGTATTCAAACACTGATTTATAAATTGCCTGATTCGCTATAGCTTTAATTCTATCTGCTAAGGCTATTTCCATAAGATCAAAAGCGTTATCTGGTAATGGCTTTTTTATATCTCTTTCAATTTCATATACATTTGTTTTAACTGCTATGTCTATATTATATACTGGTATATCATTCTCTAAGTTAAATTTAATTTTACTGTTTGATTTTTCAAGAGAATAGCTAACTTTTCCAACCGATTCAACATTCATCACTTCTGTTCCACTATTGAGTCTATTGTTAATAATTAATGCGCCTCTTGTGGAAGAGGTATCTATAATACCTGCTAATTTATCATCTTTAAAAATAGCTGTACCATTGGCAACTAATATTTCGTCTTCATTTTGTTTTTCAACAGAGATAATAGAAGCATTTGGATCTGATGTAATATTTTTTAAGTCTCCTACAAATTGGAATATACTTGAGGACATAACTTTTGAATTTATTCTTTCAGATTCTGCTATTGACATTATATCTTTAGCCATAACAAGTTTATCGTCTTTTTTAAAATTCAAAACACTTTCGGCCTTCCCTTTTACAACAATGACTTTAACAGTTGGCCTGGATTCATAGTATCTTACAAAAAAATCTAGTATATCGTTAATTCCACCATATGCAGTATCCTCACCTATTGCTAAGATTAGATTTTGTGAATACATTGGAGTTTTCCCTGTTTGTAAGCTTAGATCAGAGAAGGCATCCATTAGTGAGTTTCCTTGCGCCTTTACAACTTGAGCTCCTTCTTCTTTCTCTGTTGAGCCTGTTATTGAAAACTGTTGTATTGTAAGGTCAAATGTATTTCCTACTTTGTCAACACCTACTCCATATATCATCATTTTATCATCTAGCTGCTCTATATTAGAGCAACCAGAAAAAAATATTATACTAAACAAAAATGGTAGTAATATAGCAACTCTTATTTTCATTTACACGACCTCCTGCATTTAATTGAATTTACAATTAATAAAATCAGGGGCACAATTACAGCGGTGATAAGGGTAAATACCATTATTACTCTTAAATTATACACCAGCGCTATGGTGGCTTTATCTTTTGATACAAAATAGCTTAATATTGCAATTATTATACCAGAAATAAAAATTGAAACTCTAGAGGCCTTTTCCCCTAATACCCTATTTATACAAGCAGCTATTAAATATATAAATAATGATATTTTTATAAAAAGACCTGTAAGCCAAACTCCCAAATAAAATGCATCCAGTTTTTTTAATATTCCGATCTCAGCTATGCAAGTGGCAGTGTATACAGGAAAAGATTGTGTTTTTAAATAATCACCAAGTGAACCCACAATAACTGTTATTAATATTGCAATTGTCGCATACACTGAAACATTCCAACCAATTAATCCTCGTTTCTTGTCCCCTTTTACAATTGGAAACAACATTGCCATAGCTGGGATACATGCTGTTTTTGAGAGCATTAATATTACACCTTTTACTACTTGTTTACTTCCATTATACATAAACGGTGTAAAATTTCTAGAATCTACCTGTGGTAAAAGTGCAATTACTATAAATATCAATGCAACAACTATTAATATCAAAATTAGAAACGATGCACGTGCTATTCCTTCTATGCCTTTATACGCTGCGTAGCAAGATACAATTATAACCGCAAATGACAACGCTAATATAGGTATTTTAGGACTCATAGCATTCGAAACAAAACTATTAAATAAAGATAAATTATAAATGGAAATAAAGGCATAATATAAAGCATAAACAATGCAAACAACCGCACCAATTTTCCCTAGAATGGCATATGAAGCATTAGCAACATCTATTCCTCCCCTCATATTGCACATCTTATATACTGGAATAACCATAACAAAAACAAGCACAAAAGATATAGCTGCCGACAAAATATGATCCCACATATTTTCCCCGCCTGTTAGCAAAGGGTTATAGGTCATATTAACAATCATTCTGCTTATAAACAGCATACCAAATAATTGTCCGGCTGTTATAATTGTTTTATTCTTCATCAACTTTCTTCATCAACTTTCTTCATCCCTTACATTGGAGCCCGGCATGGTTTGAACTACATTTTCCCTTTTTCCAAGAATCTTCCAACCTGCTCTTATAGCTACATCTCTCATTCCAAACAAACTGAAAGGAGATAGAGGTGCAGTAAACGGTACTCCAAAACTATTTTTTGCACATATATTAACAAGTATTGCCGAAAACAATAACATAATACCCCAAATACCCATAGTTCCTCCAATAATAATAAAAATAAATCTCAAAATTGCTATAGGTTCATATAATTTGGGAATTACATATGATGAAATTGCAGTAATTGCAAGAATTATCAATGTTGGTGCTCCTATAAGACTAGAATTAACAGCAGCTTCTCCAATTACGAGTGCACCTACGATGCTTACAGCATGCCCTAGTGTCTTTGGAAGTCTAAGGCCCGCTTCACGCATTATCTCATAAATAAAGTGTATAATTAATGCCTCTATCATTAAATTAAATGGTGTTTCTGAAACAGATACCGCAATTTTATTTAAGAGTTCATCAGGAAAAAGCTCAGGATTAAAGGTCCCTATAGTTACATATAAACCCGGAAGAAATGCAGATATAAAAAAAGCTAGATATTTAAGCCATCTTGTAAATGTAGCAAAGTATGGTCTACTTTCATAATCATCTAAAGTTTGAAAGTATTCAACAAATAAATAAGGAACTATTATAACATCAGGCACACCGTCAACTAAGATAGCTATTCTACCTTCTGATATTTTTCCACAAACCGTATCGGGTCTTTCTGAAATCCCCACACCACTGAAAAAAGACAAATCTTTTTTATCTTCTAGGTATGGTGTAATATAACCCGATGCTATAATTGTATCCAAATCTACTTCTTGTAATCTAACTTTTACTTCATTAAGTATTTTTGAAGAGACTATATCTGTAAGATAGCAAAGTGCTATATCAGTTTTACTTATTGTTCCTAATTGCATTGTTTCAAACTTCAGTTTTGG
>CAKSUE010000157.1 GCA_934501135.1 uncultured Eubacteriales bacterium
AAGTCCTTTACAATCTTCACTGCAAAGAACTTTGGATGGTAACTCAAGTAATAAGTCAGTTCTTACCTGTTCGTCCAAATTTAATTTATATTCATTTAATATTATATATTCTTCGCTTAAATTTCCAGTATCCTCTAGGCAAAGAATATGATTAAATGAATAATCAAGAGTTTGGTCTACATCAGTCATACATCTATCGCATGGATGATGATAATCAAGTATAACTTTATATGTTAAAGTTACAATATCATCGAAACTCTTTACATTTCCATAAACCTTAATTGGACTCACAAATGGAGTACAGCCATCAAATTCCACATTAGACATATCCATTTGATATTCAAATGTAAGCGATTCATTTTCATTTACAAACAATTTTTTTAAATTAAGAATCATATCACACCTCAGTGTCACACTAGACCATTATATATTTCCTTCATACTTTTGTCAATAGATATTTATAAAACATCACTTTATTTCTTTTAGAATTATAAATGGGGTAAGTTCATCTGATTGTCCTGCAGGGTTATCTCTAATAATATTAATCAGATGATCATCACTAATATTTGATAGCGAATCTGATTTACCGAATATCTCTACACTTAAATCATTTGCGTCAACAATCATACAACTTATATTTAGCTTGTTATAAATTTCGTTACAAACCTTTTTGGGGTTCCTTGGATTCAACAAAGCTATATCATGATATATATCAAACGATGAACCCATATAAAAGCCATCTATTCCATCTATACCGTGACCTGCTATCTTATAGAAAACACCTTTTTTTCCAAATAATTTAGTTACAGCTGAACAAGCACTAGCTAATAATATCCTTGGAAGCCCTGCAATGTCAATAGCTAACTGTAGTTTATAAGGCTCGTCCATTGCAATACCGTGATTATTTGAGGCTGCAAATTTCGATAAATTACGTGCCCAAAATCCTACTTTAACATCACTTTTTTCAACTACATTATCTTGGCACATTGTAATTACCTTTTCGCTTATTGAAAGAATATCACCATCCTCATACAAAGGAGCTACATACTGTTCAAGTAATTCTATATATGATTCTCCTCTTTCAACAAAATGTGTTTGTACTGCATGTCTTTCATATTCAATCCCATCTACAATTACATTTTTTCTTACATAATATGTTATTCCGTTTTTTTCATACTTAGACTCAGGAGTATTTCTAAATCCCATAACTATCTCCTTGAAATTTTATTCAAATTCAACATTATACCAACTTAAACAAAATAAAGTTACTGTCGAATATTTTATATCCGACAGTAAACATATAATTATTCATTAAGATTTTTAAAGTTAAACTCTATTAATCTCTACACCAATTTTGTCCTTAATATCACTTTCAGCACAAGAAACTGAAATTGCAAACTTTGTATCAGTCTTCGATGCTATCTTATCAACTTTGTTAATAAAGTCTACAAGGCCCTCCATATCATTTCCACCTATTTTTAGCGTTGAATCAATCAATACATGTGTTACATCATAATTTCCTGCACAGATCCCGCTAATAAACCCATAAAAGGTATCAAACCCTTCTATATTAAATTGGTCGGTATTAATTAGCCTTGCTTTATGACTTATGTCATATGTTAATTTTGTTCCCTTCTCAACCACAACCACATTTCCATTAGATTCTTCAATAGCCTTATTTGTTAAATTAATAAGTTTTTTTGTTTTTCCTGAACCTTTGTTACCAACTATAAGAGTTACCATAAATACCCCTCCTGATTTTATAATATCCCGCCTTTTGCGGTTATTTACATAATATCTTTTTTTTAGACTTTATTTTAGCCTTCTTTCAAGTTCTTCCTTTTGCTCTTCATAGCCTGGTTTTCCCAAAAGAGCAAACATGTTCTTTTTATAATTTTCAACTCCCGGTTGATCAAATGGATTAATTCCCATAATATAACCAGAAATAGCACAAGATTTCTCAAAGAAATAAATTAGATAACCTAATTCCTCCTCGTTGACCTCGGGTATATTAAGTATTACATTAGGAACATTACCATCCGTATGGGCAAGAACTGTACCTTCGAAAGCTTTTCTATTTATATATGACATAGACTTTCCTGTTAAAAAATTTAGTCCATCAACATTTTCAGGATCATCTTCAATAAATATATCATTTTTCACCTTATCAATCAATACTACAGTTTCAAACATAATTCTGCTGCCATCTTGAATAAATTGTCCCATTGAATGCAAATCTGTAGAAAAAATTACTGAAGCAGGGAACAGACCCTTATTGTCTTTTCCTTCACTCTCACCATAAAGTTGCTTCCACCATTCAGACATCATGGAAAAATTAGGTTCATAGCTTACTAATATTTCAGTGTTTTTGCCTTTTCTATAAAGTATATTTCTTATCGCAGCATATTTATAGCAATCATTCTCGCTCATTTTGGGATTAGACAGCTCTTCTCTTGCTTTAGCTGCGCCTAACATTAGCTTATCTATATCAGCACCACTAACTGCAATTGGTAAAAGCCCAACTGCTGTTAAAACCGAGTATCTACCACCAACATTATCTGGAACTACAAAGCTTTCATAGCCTTCTTTTTCAGCTAATTTTTTTAGCGTACCCTTTTCTTTATCTGTAGTACAATATATTCTCTTTCTTGCTTCTTCCTTGCCATATCTTTTTTCAAGGTAATCTCTAAATACCCTGAATGCAATAGCTGGTTCTGTTGTTGTTCCCGATTTAGAAATAATATTTATAGATACATCCTTACCATCGCATATAGACAATAAATTGCTTAAAGAATCGGAACTAATGCTATTACCTGTAAAATAAATATCAGGTGTATCTTTTTTTAGAGCATTATAATTTTGCGACTTCAAAAACTCAATAGCTGCCCTAGCACCCAGATAAGAACCGCCTATCCCAATAACAATAAAAATATCTGTGTTAGATTTTATTTTTTGGGCTGCCTTTTTAATTCTGTCAAATTCCTCTTTATCGTAATTTATAGGCAATTCTAACCATCCAATGTAATCGTT